>NZ_JBARZC010000398.1:0-16555 GCF_049649345.1 Henriciella sp.
AGGTTGTAGTCCGCCGGGCCGCCTTCCGTCTCGACAAGATCGAAAAGCGGCTGCACCTGCTCGATGGCTATCTAATCGCCTACCTCAATATCGACGAGGTTATCCGGATCATCCGGGAGGAAGATGAGCCAAAACAGGTGATGATGGCCAAGTTTGGCATCACTGACATCCAGGCCGAAGCCATCCTGAATCTCCGACTGCGGGCGTTGCGCAAGCTCGAAGAGATGGAGATCAAGCGCGAGCATGAAAACCTCGTGGAAGAGCGCGCCGACATCGAGGCCCTGCTCGGCTCGACCCGGAAGCAGTGGACGAAGGTCGGCAAGGAACTCAAAGAAGCGCGCAAATCCTTCGATCCGGAGAGCGAACTCGGACGTCGGCGAGCTGCATTTGAAGATGCGCCGGAGATCGATCTCACCGCGGCGCTGGAAGCGTCCACGCCGAAAGAGCCGCTGACGGTGATCCTGTCCTCCATGGGCTGGATCCGCGGCATGAAAGGGCACGGACTCGACCTCGACGCGACCAAGTTCAAGGACGGCGATAGCCTCTATCTGAGCGAGGAGGTCTACACGACCGACAAGATCATCCTGATGGCAAGCGACGGCCGCTCGTTCACGCTGACCTGCGACAAGCTTCCCGGCGGCAGGGGCCATGGCGAGCCGATCCGCCTTTCGATCGATCTTGAGGACAATGTCGACATCGTCGCCATGTTCAAGCTGGAGCCAGATCGCAAGCGCCTTGTCGCATCAGACATTGGCTATGGTTTCATCGTGCCTGAATCCGAGCTGGAATCGAACCGCAAGGCCGGCAAATCGTCTGTGAATACGGGTGGTGGCATTCTGGTGCTTTGCGAGCCGGTCGAAGGCGACCATCTTGCCGTGATCGGTACCAACAGGAAGATGCTGGTCTTCCCACTGGATGAGTTGCCAGAGATGCCGCGCGGCAAGGGCGTGAAGCTGCAGAACTATCGCGGCAAGGAAACGCTCGCCGATGCGATGACCTTCTTCAAGGAAGACGGCCTGTTCGTGATTGATGCGGCCGGCCGGTCCCGCGGATTCCCGGAATGGGAAGAGTGGCTCGGCAAACGCGCCCAGGCTGGCAAGATCGCGCCGAAGGGTTTTCCGAAGTCCGGCCGGTTTAACGGCTAGCTTGCAACGCCCCGCCTCGGGGTCTAGTGAGTTAGTCCTTCTAGAGGGTGGAGGTCCCCTATGACTGTACTTTACGTCCTGCTTGGGGCGCTCGCGATTGTCGCTGTTTTCCTGATCGGCATCTATAATTCGCTGGTTGCGAAGAAACAGAGGGTCAACCAGGCCTTTGCCGATATCGATGTCCAACTGAAGCAACGCCAGAATCTGATCCCGAACCTGGTCGAAACCGTCAAGGGGTACGCGACCCATGAGCGCGAGACGCTGGACGCCGTGATTTCTGCCAGAAACTCCGCTGTTGCTGCAAATACGCCGGGGGAAATGGCGCAGGCCGAAGGGGTTCTGACCGGCGCCCTTGGAAAACTGTTCGCACTGGCCGAGGCCTATCCGGACCTCAAGGCCAATGAGAACTTCAAGGATCTGCAGGACGAGCTCTCGGTGATCGAGGACAAGCTTGCCGCCGCGCGGCGCTTCTACAACGCTGCTGTGCAGGACTACAACACCTCGCGTGAGCAGTTTCCGAACTCGATTGTCGCGGGCATGTTCAACTTCCCTGAGCGAGAGTTCTTCGATCTGGGCGGGGACCGCACAGCGCTCTCAACCGTGCCTGAAGTAAAGTTCTAGGCGTCACGACGGCCAAAAATTTGAACCCGCTCCGTTGGTCGATGGAGCGGGTTTTTTTATTGCGCCGCAAGGCCCGGCAGCCAGGTGGCGAGTGCGGGAATGGATGCGACCAGAAGGATAATCAGCAGCTGAAGGCCGATGAAGGGGATCGCCCCGCGCCAGATCTCTGAGGTCTTGACCTCTTCGGGCGCGGCGCCGCGTAGATAAAAGAGCGCAAAGCCAAAGGGCGGCGTCAGAAAACTGGTTTGGAGGTTCAAGGCCATGAGGATGGCGAGCCAGACTGGATCGAACCCCATGACGATGAGCGGCGGGGTTACGAGGGGCACAACCACGAAGATGATCTCGATGAAGTCGAGAAAGAAGCCCAGCAGGAACATGACCAGCATGGCCCCGATCAGGGCTCCCCACTTTCCGCCGGGAACAGAGCTTAGGAGATCGGCGACAATGTCGTCGCCGCCAAAACCCCTGAACACGAGCGAGAACAGCGACGCGCCAATCAGGATAAGAAAGACCATGGACGTGATGTGGACGCCGCTTTTCATGGCCGGATGGAGTTGGTGATGCCGGTGCAGGATGAGCATGCCTGCGCCGAGGCCTGCGAAGAATACGAGCGCCGCAAGCAGCGTCACGCCAGCGCCAATATAGCTCGCCGCGGAAATATCGTCTGCAGCGAGCCTCAAATCTAGGAAGTCCCGGACGAGAAGGATCACGACCATGGCGGCAAACGCGGCCATTGCGATGTTTTTCAGCCGCTGATCCTCTGGCCTGGCGAGGCGCAGCCCCGCGAGCAGGATGGCGCCCGCAACCCCTATGGAGGCTGCTTCTGTCGGCGTTGCAACGCCGCCCAGGATGGCGCCGAGCACAGCAATGATGAGCACGAGGGGAGCGCCAAGCCCGAATATGATTTCCTGCCTGGTCAGGGGATCGTCACTGTCATCGCGCGCAGCAGGGCATGCTTCTGGACGCGCAAAGGAGACAATTGCGATCCAGGAAAGATAAAGCCCGACCAGTATGAAGCCCGGAATAAGCGCGCCTGCAAAGAGGTCCCCCACGGACACCACAAACGCGCCAATGCCCATTTGCGAAGCGGCCTGGCTCGCTGCGTTCGACACCGCGTCGGCGAGCAGAATGAGAACGATGCTTGGCGGGATGATCTGGCCAAGCGTGCCAGAGGCGGCGATGGTTCCAGTGGCTAGGCGAGGGTCGTAGTTCTGTCGAAGCATTGAGGGCAGGGCGATCAGCGTCATCGTGATCACCGTCGCGCCGACGATGCCTGTCGAGGCTGCCAGCAGGGCGCCAACGAGGACAACGGCATAGCCCAGCCCGCCCCGCACGCCAGCGAGAAGGCGGCTTGCAATGTGGAGAAGGTCTTCGGCAACGCGAGAGCGCTCCAGGATCACACCCATGATGACGAAAAGCGGGACCGCGACCAGTGTCTCGTTTTGCATGATCGAGCCGCCCTGGATGCGGCTTGGCAGGGATCTGAGCAGCGGCTCGGGAAACACGCCGAGCGCGATCCCGATGAGCGCGAACAGGAGAGCCACGCCGCCCAGCGTCAGGGCAACGGGATAGCCGGCAAGGAGCGCTCCAATCGCCGTCGCGAACATGAGCAGCGCGAGAATGACTTCAAGCTCCATAATGGTCACTTGTCGTTGACTTCAGGTGATCTTCAGGGGCGATTTCGCCGGTCAACCGCAGCGCAGCCTTGAGCGCAATTGAAAGGCCTTGTGCGATCAGCAGGATGGCAAAGATCGGCACAAGCGTCTTGAACAGGAAGAGTAGTGGCAGGCCGTCGCTTTCCCGCGACCCTTCAAACAGTGACCAGGCGCGAGCAAGCCCTTGTTCGCCTGTCGTCAGGATGCGGATGCAGATCGGGAACAGAAAGAGATAGGTGCCGGCAAGCTCTACCCAGTTGCGGCCATTCTCGCCGAAGCGTGGACGAAGGATATCAACCCGGACATGCGCATCATCCTTGAGTGCCGAGGCAGCCCCAAGCATGAAGACCGTTGCAAAGGCATAGATGACGAGTTCCGACAGCCATGTCCATGAGAGTGCGAAGGCGTAGCTCGCGATAACGACGGCGAGCTGCAGAAGGAACAGGCAGATCGCGGCGACAATAGCGACCGAGAGGAAGGCGCTCGTAACCCGGTCGATCTGTTCCGACAGGATGAGCGATAGCCGCGCAAAGGCTTTTGGTGCAACCAGCGTCAGGAGTGGGAGCAGCAGGAGCGGCAAGAGAATGATGCCGATCCACTTCAGAAAGCTTCCAAGTGTGAGAAAGGTCTCAGCGGACATGTCGCTCCACCTGGATCAGCTTCTGGCGCCGAGTTCGCGCGCGGCATAATAAGTGCCATCGGAAACCGCCGCCCAGTTGCGCATCGTCTTCAATCCGGCCTCGAAGCTTTCATAGATACGCTTCTCAATGCCGTCTCGTCCGGAGGCGGCGCGCACATCGGCCGCGGCTTCATACATGGCCTTGACGACATCGTCCGGGAAAGAGCGTAGCTGAACGCCATGCTCTTTGGTCAGGATGTCGAGATAGATTGAATTCTGGTAGGTGAATTCGCCGAGGGATGTGTGGTTGACGGACTCGCAGGCGGCCTTGATCAGGTTCTGCTCGCCTTGCGAGAGGCTTTCCCAGAGTTTGAGGTTGATGCCCACACCAAGGCTGGCGCCCGGCTCATGAAAGCCCGGACCGTAATAATAAGGCGCTTCGCGATAGAACCCGAGCGAATAGTCATTCCACGGGCCGACCCATTCGGTCGCATCGATGTTGCCGGTCTGCAGGGCCTGGTAAATCTCGCCGCCCGGCAGCGCCTTCGCTGACCCGCCGAGCGCTCTTAGCACGTCACCGCCTTGTCCGGGGATCCGCATCTGGAGCCCGACAAGATCATCGAGACTGTTGATTTCCTTGCGGAACCATCCGCCCATCTGGTGACCGGTATTGGCGCCCTGCATGGGTTTGACACCAAACTGCGCTGATAATTCGTCCCAGAGGGCCTGACCGCCGCCAAAATCGATCCAGCCCATGATTTCCTGCGCCGTCATCCCGAACGGGACGGCGGTAAAGAACGGGTAGGCAGTTGATTTTGCCGTCCAGTAGTATTCAGCACCGTGATACATGTCGGCGGAGCCATTTGCGACGGCATCGAAGCTCTCGAAGGCCGGGACAAGTTCGCCGGCCGCGTAAACCTTCACTTCGATCAGGCCCTCGGACATCGCAAAGATGCGATCGCTCACGCGTACAGCGGCTTCGCCCAGACCCGGCAGGCCTTTCGGCCAGGTCGTGACCATGTTGAGGCGGCGGCGGTTGCGGCTGATAGCGGGCGCAGCAAGGTCTGCAGCCTTGTCAGGATTGCCGAACGAAGCGGCCGCTCCGCCAATGCCGAGCAAGCCTGCGCCGAGCAGGTTTCTTCTGCGTATCATGAACCTCCCCCGATCATGCTGATCTGGCCCGCGCCTTGTGCGCGGCTGTCAATTATTCGTCGTCTTCAAGCCTGCGCCAGACCGGCCCGTCAAGCACTTCGAGCGGCTGGAACCGCCTCTTATAGTCCATCTTCGGGCTGCCCTTGATCCAGTAGCCAAGGTAGACATGCGGCAGGGCAAAGTTTTCAGCGCTGAGAATATGATCGAGGATCATATAGGTGCCGAGACTGCGCTGGGTCTGGCGCGGATCGTAGAATGTGTAGACCATGGAGAAGCCGTCGCGCAGCACATCTGTGAGCGAGACGGCGACAAGCGGCGCGTCGTCGTCCTTGCCGAGGCGGTATTCGAAGAGCAGAGTCTGAACCGGCGAGTCATTCACCATGCCGACATATTCGCGAAATCCCATATCCGACATGCCGCCGCCCTTGTGGCGGGTCATGAGATAGGTCTTCAGAAGGCGGTACTGCTCGCGCGTCGCCTTCGGCTCGACAGGGGAGCGGACAAGGTCCTGGTTTCGGTTGACGATGCGTGCCTGGTTGCGGCTGAGCGAGAAAGCGTCGGCGTTGACCCGGACACTTCGACAGGCATTGCAGCTCGGACAGGCAGGCCGATAAGCCACCGCCTGGCTGCGCCGAAAGCCGGCTTCGCTCAACTGATGGTGAAGCGTATCGGGTGCTGCCTGCCCCAGATGAGTGAAAGCCTTGCGCTCGAATTGGTCGTCCAGATACGGGCATGGCGTCGGTGCGGTGACGTAGAACCGCAACCCCCGGCGAAGTCCGGGAACCGTAAAAAGAGACTCATCGAGTTTCATCGTCATCAATTAACGCATTCAAAGTCCGTAACGCCAAGAGGCAAACAGTGTAAAAGCTGCCCATATCACCACTATTAGTGGACCTCCAAACTTAACAAAGTCCATAAACCGATAATGCCCGGGCGCCATGACCAACATATTTGTCTGATAGGCGATCGGCGAGGCAAAACTGCAATTTGCCGCATAAATCACCGCGAGAAGGTAGGGTAGCGGTTCAGATCCGGCCGTATGTGCTGCTTCCAGGGCAACGGGCGCGAACAGAACGGCTGTGGCTGCATTGCTCAGAATGTTGGTCAAGATGGCAACGCTCAGGAAGATCGCAGACAGGATTGCAAGCTCTCCATGAGGAGACGCCGTCGACACGACGAGATGGGCAATCAGGGACGCCGCGCCGGTTTGCTCCAGCGCCGTCCCCATCGCCAAGGCGGCTGCGATGACCAGAAAGATTCGCAGGTCCAGCGCCCGGGTCGCCTGCCTTGTGTTGAGGCATTGGAGCAGGATCATGGCCGTCGCGGCGACGACAGATGCGATCAGAATACTGGTCAGGCCCGTGGCGGCAACAATCACCATGCCGAGGGCTATGAGCCGGGCCGCCTGGCCTCTGGCTGTAATCGGTATTTCGCTTTGCGACCATTCCAGCAGAATGAGGTCACGGCTCGTCCTGAGCCCCTGAAGGGCGGATGTCGGACCGCAGAGAAGGAGCGTATCACCTGCATCGAGCCGGATCTGGCCGAGCTTGGCGCGGATCATCCGGGACCGTCTCTGAATGCCGAGAACGACCGATGATGTAAGCCGGCGAAACCCGAGGAGTTCGACCGTCCGGCCGGCCATACGGGAGCCCGGCGCAATAACAGCTTCGACGAGGCTGAGCTGCGGCACGCCTGTCTCGACGGATTCTGTCTCGTCTGCGCCTTGCCAGATTTGCTGAAGCATTCCTGGACGTGAGGCTAGCAGTTCAGTCAGCGCTTTTCGCGTGGCAGCCACGATGACAAGATCTCCTGGCTTCAGTGTGACGTCTTCGAAAGGCGGAAGAATGGCGCGCTCGCCTCGCTGAATCATGCGTACCGTCATGTCTCTCAGATCCGTGAACATCCCTGCGATCGGCGCTTTGCCGACAAGAAAATGATCTGGAGTGACTTCGATCTGCGCCACAAACTGTTTGCCGGACGGGACAATCTCTTCGGAAAAAGTCTCCCTGTTCGGAAGCAGGAAACGTGCGAACCCCAGCACGTAAACGATGCCGACCCCGGCCAGCATGATACCCATGGGAGTTTGCTCGAAAAAGCCTAGCTGCTGGCCCTCGATCCGCCTGTAGGCATCAGCCGCAAGCAGGTTCGTCGACGTTCCGATCAGTGTTGTCATGCCAGCCAGTATGGAAATGAAGCTCAGTGGCATCATCAGCCGGGAAGGCGAAGTTTTCATGCGCGCGGCAATGGCGCTCATAATCGGCAGGAACATGATCACGACGGGTGTATTGTTGGTCAACGCGCTGATCGCGAACACGGCCAGAAATGTTGTCAGAAGGGTACTGACGGGACGTTTTCCATAAGAGGAGACAAGCGCTTTTGTGGGACCATCGAGCGCGCCCGTCTGGAAAAGGCCCTGTCCGACGACGAGCAAGGCCATGATTGTTATCAGTGCTGGATTTCCGAACCCCTGGAGCAGGCTTGTCGCCGAGATCGGATCGCCATCCGTGCCATTTGCGCCGGGTATGGCAAAAATGACCAGGAGCGCGGCAATCACGCCGATCGACACGATCTCCATCGACCAGCGGTCAATCATGTAGAGGATAATTGCAACCAGGACCGCGATCAGGCTGACCCACATGGGCCAATGGGATAACAGCTCTGCGGCCATCCGGCCTCCTCACCAGACTCACCGGCAGGAGACCGGGAGTTACTTCGTGTGGAGCACTATGCTCAAGCGCCGGTTTTGAGGCAAGCCGCCTTCCCCGGGCTGAAGGGGTCGCGTGTCGGCCAGACCGGACACGCTCAGGATCCGGCTTTCCGATACGCCATTGCCGATCAGGGCGCGCCGGGCGGCATTCGCGCGGCCTGATGAAAGTTCCCAGTTCGAATAGTCGGGCCTGTCTATAGGGGCGCTATCGGTATGGCCCTCGATCGACAGGCTGAGCCCCAATGGTTTGACCGCGACCGCGGTTAACTCGATGAGGTCCTGGCCGTGCTGGTTGAGCGTTTCTTCTCCGCTGTTAAACAGAGGGGCGCGATCGAGATCCACCAGTTCGAGACGAACAAATCCATCATCGACCTGCATGATAATATTCGAGGCATGCGCGGCGAGAAGGTCGGACTGGCTCAACGCTTCAGCAATCTGAGCTGTTTGCGCGTCAGATGAGTTGAGGAGGGCGGGGCTGTTGTGTTTCGGCGCGCTGAACTGGACTGCAATATCGGATCGTTGTTCGGTCGAAGCGCCATGTATGAGCCACATAACCAGAAAGAAGGCGCAAAGAGCGGTCAGGAAGTCTGCATAGGCGAGTTTCCACGCTCCACGGCTGCGGACGGGTGATTGGGGCGTTCTGGTCGCCCGGACGTGGGAGGCATAGTTTGCAGCCATCTTCTTCCGATCATTCTGATCTGGAACGTGGTTAACATGACGGCGTTGAGGCGAGGTCTCGCGAACCTGTTGAATTTGATGCAATTCCGATAAGCTTGTGCGAGAGGACATACATGGCGCCGTCAGCGGGGGGCCGAACCGTCTTGATGGCACATGTTGGACGACGTTGCCGAATGAAAGGACTGATATGAGCAATTGCGCGTTTCTTGGACTGGGTGTGATGGGATATCCCATGGCCGGTCACCTCGCCCGGTCTGGCCATTCTGTATCTGTCTGGAACCGTACCCGCGAGAAGTCGAAAAAGTGGACCGGGAAACATAAGGGGCGGTCAGCCGATGAGGCGGCCGATGCCGTGTTCGGTTCCGAGTTCGTCTTCATGTGCCTTGGCGATGATCCCGACGTTGAAGCTGTCTTTGATCTGATAGAACCAAACCTTGCCGCGGGTATGGTCGTTGTTGATCATACAACAGCGAGCGCAGACCTCGCCCGGCGTCTTGACGAGCGCTGCCGCGCGCGCGGAGCGAGTTTCATCGATGCGCCGATCTCGGGCGGTCAGGCCGGGGCGGAGAATGGCAAGCTTACCATCATGTGTGGCGGAACCGGTGACGCGATGGACAAGGCGCGTCCCGTGATGCAGGCTTACGGCTCACGCATTACTCATATCGGTGAAAGCGGGGCAGGGCAGCTAGCCAAGTCGGTGAACCAGATCTGCATCGCAGGGATCGTTCAGGGGCTCGCGGAAGGCATTTATTTTGCCGAGGCAAACGGGCTTGATGTGTCCACAGTCATCGAGGCGATCTCCGGTGGGGCAGCGCAGAGCTGGCAGATGGAGAACCGCTGGAAAACGATGGCAGAGCGCGAGTTTGATCACGGATTTGCGGTTGACTGGATGCGGAAGGATCTTCGGATAGCGCTCGATGCCGGCCGGGACGCCGGGACGAGCCTGCCTGTCACCGCGCTTGTCGACCAGTTCTATGCCGATATTCAGGCAATGGGCGGACAGCGCTGGGATACATCCAGCCTGCTAGCCCGTCTCAAGCCGGCAAAGACGTAGGCTGTGCGCCAGCTGGAAATCCACCTCAAGCAGCGCGACAGCGACACGGTTCTTCGCGCTATCAAGGCCTTCGAGCCGATTGACTGGGTTCAGCTGGACGTCGATCAGAAAGACCGGACCTATCTGCGCGTGCTGATGCATGACGGGCGCAGCCAGGCGCTGACGGACGCGCTGCACGAAGCCCTGGAAGACTGCCGGGACTGGCGAATTTCGATGATCCCTGTCGAGGCTGTGCTCCCGACCCCGCCGCCGCTTGACGAGGAGGAGGAGGAGGCGAATCTGAACGTGCTGCGCGAGGAATTGCTGGATGATGTCAGCAAGGACGCAGCGCTGACAAAGGACTTCCTGATCTTGTCAGCTCTTTCGACTGTTGTGGCCGCAATCGGTCTGAATTCCGATGGGATCGCCGCCGTCATCGGCGCCATGGTCATCGCGCCGCTTCTAGGCCCCATTCTCGGCTTTGCGCTTGGCAGTGGTCTTGGAAATTTCATGCTGCTGAAACAGTCAGGAAAAACACTTGCCGCAGGTCTGGGCATCGCCCTGCTCGTCGCGTTGCTGATTTCCTTTGTGCTCCCTATCAACCTTCAGAGCGAAGAGTTGATGGCCCGCGCACAGGTGCGCCTCGACGGCGTCGCGCTCGCACTTGCTGCTGGCGGGGCAGCTGCGCTTTCCATGGCGCGGGGAAATTCGGCCGGTTTGGTTGGGGTGATGGTCGCCGCGGCTCTGCTGCCGCCGGGGGCTGCTCTGGGCCTCTTTCTCGGCGAGCAGCAGTGGACGCTCGCGTCGCGGTCCGGCATGCTTCTTCTCCTGAACATCGTCTGTTTGCTTGTTTCAGCGCTTGCGGTCTTCCGGCTCAAGCAGATCAAACCGCGAGGTTGGGTCGATCAGCAACATGCCGACAGGGCTTTCTGGATAAATATCGTGCTTTCAGCCGGCCTTTTGACCGTACTGGTCGTTCTTATAATTTTCCTTGATCTCGGCAAGGCGGTCGAGATCGGTTAGTATTCCTGCATCACATGGACGCTGAAGCAGGGGGACGCGTTGTCGAAATCTGAAAACAAGACCACGCAAACGGATGTCTCCCCAGAGGCGTTCATAAACTCTATTGAGCATCCCGTGCGACGGCAGGATGGCCTCCGGCTTCTCGAGATTTTTGCTGAAGAGACAAATCTTGCGCCAAAAATGTGGGGTCCGAGCATTATCGGCTATGGCCGTTACCACTACAAATATGACAGTGGCCGCGAAGGCGACTTCCTGTTGACGGGATTCTCCCCGCGCAAAACCAGCTTGGTTCTATATATCCTGCCCGGATACGATGATTTGAAAGATCAGCTGGCTCGATTGGGTAAGCACAAGGTCGGCAAGTCATGCCTTTACATAAACAAGCTGGCAGACGTCGATGAAGACGTTTTGCGGGAAATGATACGGTTCGACATGCAATACATGCGCGCCAAATACGAAACCTGGGACGAATAGGCGAGCCGGGCCGCCTTCTAGTTTGAAGCAATCAAATTCAGCAGCAGGTCGTCGATGACGGTGCGGGCTTGCCGGTGGCTAAGCGCCGTATCGTTGATAAAAATAGCAAACGCATATTGCCGACCACTCGAGGCCGTAAAGTAGCCTGCCAGGGCATCGGTATCGTGTACGCTTCCGGTCTTGGCCTTGATGATGCCGGGCAGAAACGTCGATACGAACCGCCGCGACAGCGTGCCATCCTGTCCATTGCTGGCGATGAGCGAGGACCAGGTGTCAAACCAGTCCTGTTGGGAGGCCCAGACCAGCATCTTGGTCATCGCATCAGGCGAGACGCGATTATAGACTGAAAGTCCCGATCCATCGGCGATCTCGACCTCTGTTTCTTCGGCGCCGGCTTCCAGCAGGATATGCTCTGACAACCAGAGGCCGGACTCTGGCGTTCGGTCGGCTAGGGACAAGGCCACATGCTGCAGCAGGACTTCGCTATCGATATTGCTGCTGTCATGCAGAATGGCTTCGAGTGTGACCTGAGGGTCCGGGGCGGGAAGCGCATACCGCGCAATCTCGGTCGGCAGGTCTGATGATGAATCCAGACCTGGATCGTCCGCCCGGACTATATCCCCGGAAACCGTAACGCCGCGTACGCTGAGCAGGTTTCGCAATATCTGCCCGGCATAAATGGACGGATCATCGAGGCCGAACCTTAGAAGCAGTCTTTGTCCCGGCGGGAGATTGCCGCTGAAGCGGGCGCGGCTGCGTCCGGACTGGAGATCGAGCTCAAGGTCCTGTTGGCCGGGACGGGTTGTAACGTCGCTAAAGGAGACGGGAAATGCCGGTTCGTAGCGCCAGGAATACTCGATCTGAGGCGCTGGACCTCGCGTGGAAGAAATCTGTGCTTCAGCTTCGCCCTTATTGACCGTGAGCGCTGAAATAGCGGCGCCATAGGCAAATTTGAGATCGTCATGGCTCCACCCATCAGGGCGGTACGGGCGGCGGAACAGCCCGTCATCAACGATGATCCGCCCTATATCCTTGTGATTGGAACTCGCTAGCGTGTCGGCAAGTGTCGACAGACAATTCTGTTTGCAGCCGGGCCCAGCCGACAGGGTAGCATCGCCTGTTCCGATCAGGCGGATGTCCGGGCGCTCATGCATGTCTCCGGACGTTTCTACCACAAGGGCCGTGCCTTTCGGCCAACCGGAATTCTCGAAATCACCGAGAAAGTGAAAGGCAGAAGCGGTTGTTGCCAGTTTGAGGCTTGAGGCCGGCAGGAAGCGCTGGTGTTCGTTATGCCCGATGGCGATGCCCTCCTCGAGCGGGGTGACCGATACGCCAATATTGCCGCCTTTCAGGTCGTATGTCGCAATCCTGTCAGACAGCGTTTGAGAATGCGCTGACACCGGAACAGCAAAGACGATAGCCGCCGCACCAACCAGGCGTCGAAAAAGGCGGGCCCCGGCGACGGATAGCATTACGCGTTCAGAAGTTCGCCGGCCTGCTCAGCGAAATATGTGATGATCCCAGCCGCGCCTGCGCGTTTGAAGGAAAGCAGGGTCTCCATCATAACCCGCTCGCCATCTATCCAGCCGCGGTCGCCCGCCGCCTTGATTTGAGCGTACTCCCCCGAGACCTGGAATGCGATCGTGGGGATGGCGAAGGTCTCTGAGACTCTCCGCACAATATCAAGATAGGGTAGGCCAGGCTTGACCATCACCATGTCTGCGCCTTCTGCGATATCCATCGCGACTTCGCGTAGCGCCTCGTCCGAGTTTGCGGGATTTTGCTGGTAGGTCTTCTTGTCGCCTTTCAATGCTGTCGCAGAGCCGATGGCATCTCGATAGGGCCCGTAAAAGCCGCTCGCATATTTGGCAGCGTAGGACAGGATCATCGTATTGACGTGTCCGGCCTCTTCTAGAGCATCACGGACCGCGCCAATCCGGCCATCCATCATGTCCGACGGCGCGACGACATCCGCACCTGCTTCAGCCTGGACGAGGGCCTGGCGGACAAGCATGTCCGTTGTGGAATCGTTGATCACATAGCCGTCAGCATCGATAAGGCCGTCATGGCCATGCGTTGTGAACGGATCGAGCGCGACATCGCAGATTATGCCGACCTCTGGTGCTGCATCCTTCATCGCCTTGATGACGGTTGGAATAAGACCGTCAGTGTTGAGCGCCTCAGTCCCTTCATCATCTTTGCGCGAAGGATTGATGTGAGGGAAGATCGCAATGGCCGGTATGCCCAGGGCCGCGGCTTTCTTGGCAGCTTTGGCAGCCTCGGTGACGTTCAGACGGAACATGTCCGGCATGGAACCGACCGGTATTCTCGCCTCGTCGCCGTCATGCACAACCATGGACCAGATGAGGTCTGACGGGGTCAGCGCTTTTTCGGAGGCCAGAGATCTGATCCAAGGCGACTGGCGAAGCCGACGTAGACGTGTTTGCGGAAATTTCTGGGGGAAAGGAGACGTCATGAGGGCTTTGTAGCGTGTGTTGGCGCTTTGCGAATGACCTTTTTCATAAATACGCGCTTCGACACATCCATGAAGGGCGCTTGGGCCCGTTCGATATCGACCATATACGGCTCAAAGTCGTGCCTTGCGATCTCCTCAAATCCGAGGCGCCTGTAGAACGGCGCGTTCCAGCGCAAATCCCTGAACGTCGACAGCGAGATGTGCGAGACGCCCAGCCGTGCAGCCTTATCGAAGAGATTGTCCATCAGCATCCTGCCGACGCCCATCTTTCCATGGGCCGGATCAACGCTGATCTGGTCGAGATACAGTCCGGCGCCTTTTTCGGACACTAAGACGAAGCCTACCGCGCCGCCATCCTCTGTGCGGGCGACATCAAGAAAGCCCGCATCGACCGCGTTGAGAAGAATGTCGGCGGGAACGTGATCATCGAGCGCCTCATCGGTGAGAAGGCCCGTTGGGGCAAAGAGCTGACCTGCTGCAAGATCAATCTCTATAATCCGGTCCACATCATCAGGCGTTGCGGGGGAAATGGCGAGATGATTTGCGAGACGGGCATTCAAGAGTTGAAAGCCTTCTTTTGTTGGTCAGCGGCTCGTTTGTCCTACAGCACACATACAGGCTCGGCCGGGCGCGGCAATAGAGAACCCTATTGAGCTGTCAGAGGTGGATCGTTTCTGACGTCACAAGACGCACGCCGAGAAGCGGTCCGCGTTGCCATTGCTTGCGGGCCTTGCACTTCTTGAGTTTCTGCATGTCCGGGCTGACGATCTCGATCGTGAAAGAATCTGACAGGATGACCGAGCTCGACAGCAGGAGCTTGGCGCCGCGCTGGGACATGTCTTTCACGACGAAAGAAATCTTGAACCCATTATCGAGAATGAGCGTCCCCGTCGTATTGACCTGGAACCGGACATATTCGCGGTGTTCTTCCATGCATACAAGTTTAACCCAACTTGGTTTCTCCTGCTTTAACAAAACTCAGCCGCATGCAGCTGGCCCGTTGTGCTGTAGGAATTGCGCAGCGGAGAGGCGGGCGATCAGGCGGCCCGCAGTCCCGGTTTTGAGACATCCCGGCGCCGATTCGGCGGATCATTAACCCGCACGGCGGCATCCGTTAATAAACTGCCCCTCGGAAAGGCGTTTGTTTAACGAAATATCAGGGAGATCAGCGTAACTCTATTCAAACTACAACAAAAGTTGAGTGATGATGGTGACAACAATGAACAACGCTGCGCAAGCAGTGACCGCTGAAGACACGGTTGCTGAATCTTTCCTGAAATCCCTTTCTCTTCTCGAGCAGGCGCACCGCCGCCTGCACGATGTCGTCAAGGATGACTTAGAACGCGGTGGCGAGCGCCACCTGACAGGCGTTCAGGCACTTCTACTCTACGAAATTGGTGAAGGCGAAACGCCGGCCTCTACGCTGCGGGCTCGCGGTGCTTTTGCCGGGACCAGCCTGTCCTATAACATCAAGAAACTTCAGGAAGGCGGATATCTCCTTCAGTCGCGTTCCGAAGCAGACAAGCGCACGGTGCACCTTCGCCTGACAGATCGCGGCCACAAGGTACGCAAGCGCGTCGAGGGCCTCTTTGCCAAACAGGCGACTGCACTGGAGCCGACCGCGAGCGTTCGCCCGAATGATCTGACCCATCTCAACAAGACCGTTTCGCGTCTTGAGCGATTTTGGTCCGATCAGATCCGTTTCCGTCTCTAATCAGGCGAATCCGCTTCTACTTGTAGAGGAGGGCGCCTAGGGTGCCCTCCATCTATGATGAGGTGGGTCTCCATTGCTGCTGCAGTCGCGGCTGGCGTGCCATATGCGCATGCTGGCCCGTGGCTGCGCCATGCTGAAGAGACATATTCCCGCCTTGCTGTGACGCGCTCGCAGATCGAGTCGCTCGATGCGCTTCGTCTCGATACCTATGCCGAGCACGGCCTGAACGAACGCTGGACGCTCACCCTGAAATATGAGCGCCTCGAATTCGACGATGTTTCGCAATTCAATGAAGATGGGTGGCGCGTCACCGCCCGCAGGGGCGCGAAACTGACGGACTCCGCAGTTGGTTCTTTAGAGTTTGGCGTCCTGCAGGGGGCGGCTATTGGCGGCGCGGCCGCGTGTGAAGCTTTTGGTGCCGAGGCCAGAGCCGGGATCGGGCAGTCCATCAAATTCGAAACCAAGAAAAGATCCATACCGGCCTACTGGTTCGCTGAGACCGCTGTCCGATATCATGAGGATGGCTGTTCGAGGCAGCGGCTTGAATTCGGATACGGTCAGCAGGTTCTCGGGGATATCTGGGCGATCTCGCAGGTCTGGCTCGAAGATGGCTCACACAATGCCGCATCGACGAAGTACCAGTTTGAATACCTCTGGAAAGCTGACCGCTTCGACATATCGGTGGGAACGCAGACAGAGCTCGGCGGCCAGTTTGAAGAAAGCGCCGTATTCTTCGCCGTATCGCGCGTCTTCTAGTCTTCGGCCGCTACTGGGAGCTCAGACCCGGTGTCAGGATCGTATCCGCTTTCAAGCATGAGATAGGCGATTACTGCCTGACGGTCGGCCGGTTTTCTCACGCCCACGAAACTCATATTGTTTCCGGGCAAGTAGGATTTCGGATTGGAGAGCCAGGCGTCAACATGGTCGGGCGTCCAGAGGAAATCCGCCTCCTCAAGCGCTTTCGAATATCTGAAGCCGGGCAGCGTGCCGACTTCGCGGCTGAAGATGCCGTGAAGATTTGGGCCAACAAGATTCTGACCACCTTCGGTCACGGTATGGCAGGCACTGCAGAGCTTGAAAGTTCTTCGCCCCAGCGAATAATCTGCTGACCGGTAAGGCTCCGGAAGGCCATCAAGGCTCCGTCCTGCCGAGACGCTGATATTGCTGGAACTCTCTGGTGAGGTCTTCCTCTCAGACTTTTGGGAGGTATGGCCATTATCGGGTTGAGCGGGGGCATCGCCACCGCAGCCTGATAGTG
>NZ_JBARZC010000399.1:0-2517 GCF_049649345.1 Henriciella sp.
GACGCCCTCGATCACGCAGCCGATTTCGAGGTTGGCGCAAAGGCTGAGGATCGAGCGGAGAACATTCGCGCTCTTTTCGTTGCGCGTCAGATCCCGGATGAAGCTCCTGTCCACTTTGAGCGTATCGATCGGAAGGCGGTGGACATAAGCCAGACTTGAAAAGCCCGTGCCGAAGTCATCAATCGCAATGCTGCTGCCAGCCTCGCGGATCAGCTTGAGCACTTTCATGGCGCTCTCATAATCCTTCATCACCGCAGACTCGGTGATCTCGAACATGATGCGCCGCGGCGGCACGCCGGCGGCGTCCGCAATCGATTGAAGCCTCTGGATAGGGACCGTCGAGGTCAGGCTGATCGCGGAGAGATTGAAGCTGAGCATGAGGTCGGCCGGCCACTGGCGCGCTTCTTCCACAGCCTTGCGGAACAGAACCTCGGTCAGGTGGCCGATCATGCCGATATTTTCAGCCGCCTTGATGAAAGTGTCAGGGCGGACACGGCCCAGCTGCGGCGAATACCAGCGGGCCAGCGCTTCAAGGCCGCGCGTGTGGCCTGAGGTAAGGTCCAGTACGGGCTGGAACTCGACAGACATCTCCTTTTCGAGATCCGCATGGCGCAGCGCCTGTTCAAGCGCGCTGTTGGCGAAAATCAGACGCTCATGCTCGTGCGAGAAGAAGACCGGTTCGGACTTGGAGTTATGCTTGGCATAGTAGAGGGCGTAGTCGGCGCGCTCAAAAAGAAGGCTGCGCGAATTTGCGGCGGTCGGATAGCGCGCCATGCCGATCGTCGCCGAGATGTTGGCAGAGCCTTCATCGAAATTGAAGCTCCGGCGCAGGCTCGTGCAGGCACGCTGGGCCATCGCCATGACCTCGCCATCGGTGCCCGGATCGCGGAAAAGAAGCCCGAACTCATCGCCGCCGAGTCGGGCAACGGTTACATCTTCCCCATCGAAGGTGGATTTGAGGCGCCGGGCCGTTTCGCTGAGCACATAGTCGCCGGCCGGATGACCGAAGACATCATTGATCGGCTTGAAGCCGTCGAGGTCCATCAGGGCAATCACGAAATTGCTGCGGTCGCTGAGGCAGGCCTCGATAAGCTCGTCGATATCGGCGAGGAACTGGCGGCGATTGGCAAGGCTGGTCAGGCTGTCGGTGTTGGCGAGGCGCTGGTTTTCTTCATTGAGCGCCTGCAATCGCAGATGCTGCTGACGCTGTTCACGTTTCTGCCTGATCAGGCTGGCGAAATCGCGCTCACTGTTCGACAGGACATGGCACAGGACGAACGAGCCAAGTGCAAGATTGACCGATGCGATCGCATAAGGCGACGATTGCTCAAGCAAAAGCAGAACACATGTGATCGGAATGACTGTCGCGATGAGCAGCAGGAAGGCCTGGCGCAGATGCAGCATGCAGACGGCGCAGGCGATGCAGGTCACGGCGTTGAAGAAAAGCGCCTGGGCGTTCTGGTCAGGGTCGCCATAAGGCAGGAATGCCATGCCCCAGCCCGCCACGAGGGCACCCGCGGGAGCCATGGAAAAGATCGTCCATTTCAGTTTTCTGTTGATCGCTTCGTCGCTATAAGTCTGTGATCTCGCGCTGACATAGAAGCGGACCCGAGAGATCGTGTACGCGAGGATGACGATCGGAAGGATGACGCTGAGAAAAAGCGGCGCGGTGGAATAATGGGTGGCCGCGAGCCCGACCACGTTAATCGTCAGGATGCCATACATGAGCGGCATTTGCTTGGTCAGCGCCTTGAAGCGTTCGCGATTCAGCTCCGGCTCTTCATGCTCGACGCTAAAGAATTTACCGATCTGATTTAGCAAGGTCCGTCCTCTGCGCCAGCTTTCCAGCCTCAAGCCTTAGAGCAGTCCGCTTAAATCGGCCTTTCGGCGATAGATGAGATTTCAACGATTCCTGTCATGAAACGGTGAGGCCCGCCGCAATTCCTGCAGCTCTGGAGCCAGGAGGCAGAGATTGCAGGCCATGGGCTTGCTCTTGCCGGAGCGCGCCGCCACATGGGGCGGTGTTGTCTGCCAGATGGAATGCGCCGTGAGCTCTGTTTCTTCCCACTCGCAAGATTTTGTCGCGAGTTTCACCTCTGAAACCCTGCCGGTCACAGGCCGTATCGTCCGGATGGGGGCGGGCTCGATTTCTCCCATCCTTCATCGCCATGCCTATCCCGACCATCTTGGTGAAATCCTTGGTGAGGCCCTGATCCTGGCGACGCTTGTCGGCTCTGGGATGAAGATTGACGGCCGCGTGCTGACGCAGGCTGAAGGAGACGGGCCCGTCTCGATGCTGGTCGGCGAGTATCATTCCGACGGGGCCGTTCGCGCTTATGCCCGCTTCGAACAGGAGCGCTGGGCATATCTGGAGAAGATTAACAAGGGCGACAAGCCGCACATGCCGCAACTGTTCGGCTCAATGGGGGCGCTGGCGCTGATCATTGTCCAGAACAAGCCGAGCACGCAGCCCTATCAGGGTATCGTTCCGCTCGCCAAGGGCCGTCTTGCTGAGTG
>NZ_JBARZC010000400.1:0-23889 GCF_049649345.1 Henriciella sp.
CCTCGATACAATCTGCGCAATAGACGGCGCCCGGCTCGCCGAGCCCGGCGAATTTACCCGTCGCGCGTTCGAGAATGGCCGGCTTGATCTCGTGGAAGCAGAAGGTGTTGCGGATCTGATCGACGCAGAAACTCGCGCGCAGAAATCTCTGGCCCTGGATCAGCTCGATGGCCGGCTATCGGCTCAATATGCTGAGTGGCGTGCGGGTCTCGTTGAGGCGCTGGCATTGCTAGAGGTGAGCATCGATTTTCCAGATGAAGACGACGCGCCGGACGAGACCTCTTCGCCCGTCACCGAATCCCTTCTTGCCATCGCGACATCGCTCAAAGCCGCCCTTCGGGATGATGAAGTAGGGGAAAGAATCCGCGACGGCTTCCGCATCGCGATCATCGGCCCACCAAATGCCGGAAAATCATCCGTTCTGAACCGTCTTGCCCGGCGTGAAGCTGCAATAGTCTCGGGCATACCGGGCACAACGCGCGATGTCGTTGAAGTCCGCCTCAAACTCGGCGGCCAGATCGTCTGGATCGCCGATACGGCAGGACTCCGCGACGCCTCAGATGCCCTCGAAGCGGAAGGTATCCGCCGCGCGCGCGATAGGGCTGAACAAGCCGATCTCAGACTTCACCTTCGGGCCGCCGACGAGATTACGCCGTTTGAGGATGTCCGGCCCGGCGATCTGAAAGTCGTCAACAAGACGGACCTGGCGACGGGTCACGCTGTTGAAAGCGACGCGCTCGCGATTTCCACGGTGACGGGGAAGGGATTTGAAGCGCTGGAAGCACGTCTCGCAGAGATTATTTCTGCGCGTGCGAATATCGGTCAGGCCCCGCTGATCACGCGGAAGCGCCATCGCAAGAGCCTTGAAACGTCATTCTTTCACGTGGAACAGGCGCTGGAACTGCTGGAACGGGGTGGCGGTGCGGAACTTGTCGCAGAAGATGTTCGCCTGGCCGCGCGCCAGCTCTCATCGCTTGTCGGGGAAATCGGCGTTGAGGAAATACTCGGGGCGGTCTTCTCCTCTTTCTGTATCGGCAAATGACTCCAGACCCTGTGTTTCACGGGAAACATGATGTATAGGGCGCCCTCACAGGAATTTACGAGGACGAGCCCAAATGCCAGACGCATTTGATTTCGATGTTATTGTCGTGGGCGGCGGCCATGCTGGCTGCGAAGCCGCGGCTGCGTCTGCGCGCGTGGGCGTGCGCACAGCGCTGATCACGCACAAGCTCTCAACCATAGGCGAAATGTCCTGTAATCCGGCGATTGGCGGCCTCGGAAAAGGGCATCTCGTCCGCGAGATCGATGCGCTGGACGGATTGATGGGTCGAATAGCGGACAAGGCCGGGATCCAGTTCCGTCTTCTCAATCGGTCGAAAGGCCCGGCCGTACGCGGGCCGCGCGCGCAAATCGATCGCAAGCTTTATCGCGACGCGATGCAGGGTGAATTGGCCGATTATGACAGTCTAACGCTCATCGAGGATGGCGTGGAAGACCTGGTCATACGGGACGGTAAGACCGCTGGTGTCATAGGCCTGACCGGTCAGACCTATCGGGCCAAAGCTGTCGTCATTACTACAGGTACGTTTCTAAAAGGGGTCATACATAGGGGGGACGAGCGTATTGAGGCCGGGCGGATCGGCGAGAAACCAGCTATCGGTCTGTCTGACCGGTTATACCAGCTCGACCTACCCATGGGCCGTTTGAAGACGGGAACACCGGCTCGCCTCGATGGGCGGACGATTGACTGGGAAAAACTGGAAATGCAGCCCGCCGATGAGGTGCCGGTTCCTTTTTCCTTTGCGAATGAGAGGGTCGGCGTGCCGCAGGTCGCATGCGGCATTACGTTCACGAATGAGCGAACCCACGCCATCATCGCTGAAAATCTCAACAAATCGGCGGTCTATTCCGGCGCAATTGCCGGACGCGGGCCGCGCTATTGCCCCTCGATCGAAGACAAGGTGCATCGTTTCGCTGACAAGACGCGGCATCAGATCTTCCTGGAGCCGGAAGGGCTCGACGATCACACCGTTTATCCAAATGGGATTTCGACATCGCTCCCAACCGATGTTCAGGAAGCCTTTATCCGAACGATTGAAGGCTTGAAGCAAGTCGAGATCCTCGTGCCCGGCTACGCGATTGAATATGACTATGTTGATCCTCGCGCCCTGACCCATGGCCTCGAAGTCAAAAAACTGCCGGGGCTGTTCCTTGCCGGCCAAATCAACGGAACCACGGGCTACGAAGAAGCGGGTGCCCAGGGTCTGGTTGCGGGACTGAATGCGGCGAGGCGCAGTTCTGGAAAAGACGCTGCGCGATTTGATCGCGCTGATGCCTATATCGGTGTGCTTATCGATGACCTGGTGACACAGGGCGTCACAGAACCCTATCGGATGTTTACGTCGCGCGCTGAATATCGTCTGGCATTGCGCTCCGACAATGCCGATCAGCGCCTCACACCGGCCGGAATCGAGCTTGGCCTGGTCAAAGAGGATCGAGCATCAATGTTTCACGTGAAACATCACAGTCTGGAATCCGGACGAAAGCTTCTACAATCGCGGACATTGACGCCAAATGAAGCGGCGAAGCGCGGGTGGAAGGTCAACCAGGATGGCCAGAAGCGCTCGGCCTGGGCCTATTTGGCGTACCCAGATATCGAATTTGCCGATTTGAGCGCCGCCTTCCCGGATCTGGACGATATAAGTCCCGATACTGCAGACCAGCTATCCATTGAAGCAACCTATGCAGGTTATGTCGATCGTCAGAAGGCCGACGTCGAAGCCCTTCGTCGGGACGAGGCGTTGGCCATCCCCCCTGATATGGACTTTTCAAGTGTTGGCGGGCTGTCAAATGAGGTTCGATCCAAACTTGAGACCGTGCGTCCCGCGACGATCGGACAGGCCTCGCGGATTGAGGGCGTAACGCCGGGAGCTTTGATCGCCCTCTTGTCGCATGTGAAAAGACGGCGCGCGACGCGCAAGGCTGGCTAAGGGCGTGACGGAAGCCGAAGCCAGAAGTGCGATAAGCGAACTCAATGTTTCACGTGAAACATTCGCGCTGCTTGAGCGCTATATCTCCATTCTTAATGAATGGCGCTCCAGGATTAACCTGATTGGGCCGCGTGAGTTCGACCAGATCTGGTCGAGACATGTCTATGATTGCGTCCAATTGCTGCCCCTCATTGACGATGGGGCGACAAGCGTCGACCTTGGGACGGGTGCGGGCTTCCCGGGGCTTGTCCTTGCGTGCCACGCGAAATCATCGGGCGGCGCCGTGACGCTTGTCGAATCGGTCGGCAAAAAGTGCGCTTTTCTCGCGGACGTGGTTTCAAAGCTGCAATTGCCGGCCCGCATCGAAAACAGGCGTGTGGAATCAACCGAGGCGCAGAAGGCTGATTTTGTTACAGCGCGCGCCTTCGCCCCCCTGCCAAAACTCCTTGATTACGCCGAACCCTGGTTGAGCGGCGGAGCGACGGGCCTCTTTTTCAAAGGCGAACGCTGGCGAGAAGAATTGACGCAAGCCGAAGAATGCTGGACTCTCTCTTATGAAGCGATTCCGAGTCGCACGAGCGAGGCTGGGGTCATCTTGAAAATCACGGAGGCCGCACGTGTCTGATTCTTCAACGCGTATTCTCGCTATCGCCAATCAAAAAGGCGGCGTGGGCAAGACAACCACTTCGATCAATCTCGGCACGGCGCTTGCCGCCGTGGGGCGGAGGGTTCTGGTCGTGGATTTCGACGCGCAGGGCAATGCCTCGACCGGCCTCGGCATCATGCGCGCAGACAGGCGTCTTACGAGTTATGATGTTGTCGTTGACCGCGTGCCGCTGGAGCAGGCCGTTCTGACGACGCTCGTGCCGCGGCTCGAGATTGTTCCTGGCGATGAAAACCTCTCCGGCGTCGAGACTGAACTTGCCGAAGATCCCCGCCGGTCTTACAGATTGCGCGAATCGATCCGGGACTATGTCGAGCGCGTCGCGCACGATCCTGACAAGCGCTATGACTTCATCCTGATTGATTGTCCGCCATCGCTGTCTTCGCTGACGATCAATGCGATGACGGCCGCCGATGCTCTGCTCGTGCCGCTCCAATGTGAATTCCTCGAGCTTGAGGGGCTTAGCCAATTGCTTCGCACCGTCGAGGTCGTCCGGTCGGGTCTTAATCCAGAGCTCGATATACAGGGCGTTGTTCTCACCATGTATGACAAGCGCAACAATCTGTCCGACCAGGTCGCCGATGAGGTCCGCGCTGTGCTTGGTAACAAGGTCTACAAGACGGTGATCCCGCGCAATGTTCGCCTGTCCGAAGCGCCAAGTTTTGGCAAACCCGCGCTTCTCTATGATTACAGATGCCCGGGCAGCGAAGCCTATATCCGTCTCGCCTCAGAAATGCTCCAGCGTGAGCGTGCCAGGGTAGCAGCATAATGGCGGCCGATCCGAAACCGAAACCGAGCCGGCTCGGACGCGGTCTGTCGGCCCTGATCGGAGAAGTCGAGGGCGCAGCCCCCTATGAAGAATCGCCCGATGGCCCGCCAAAGACGGACAGCTCGACAATCGACCTCAAGGATATCCGGCCCAATCCGCAGCAGCCGCGGCGGCATTTTTCGGAATCCGAGCTCGCCGAGCTGGCAGAATCGATCAAGTCCAAGGGTGTGCTTCAGGCTATTCTGGTGCGGCCGGATCCGAAAGAGTCCGGCAAATATCAGATTGTAGCAGGTGAACGCCGCTGGCGCGCGGCCAAGCAGGCCGGCCTGAAGGAGATTCCTGCAACCATCCGCAATATGGATGAGCTGGAACTGCTCGAGATTGGTATTATCGAGAACGTGCAGCGGACCGATCTCAATCCGATCGAGGAAGCGGAAGCTTACGGCGCGCTGATGAAGCGGTTTGGGCGGACCCAGGAAGGCCTGGCTGAAAGCGTCGGCAAAAGCCGGGCTCACATCGCGAATACACTCCGGCTTTTGAACCTCTCAGAAACGGCGCGCACGCATCTCCGCGAGGGCCGTATTTCGGCCGGACATGCGCGCGCAGCTCTTGGGGCGCCTGACCCTGATGCTGTAGTAGCTATTACAGTACAGAAGGGATTGAACGTCCGCGATGTGGAGAAACTCGTCAAGTCATCCAAGGATGATGGCTCGATCGAGGCGGTGGCAAAACGCGTCAACGCGAATGATAAGGATGTCGACACCGAGGCGCTTGAATCGGACCTTGCCCGCGCGCTCGGCCTGTCGGTGGATATTCGCCACAAATCGACGGGGGGCGAGCTCAGGATCAAGTATCGCGACCTCGAACAGCTCGATGATCTTTGCCGCAAGCTTACCGCGAAGCGGTCATCCTAGAACGCTGCGCGGCTGACCGGATCACCTGAAGCAGGAAAACCCTTACCGCAGCGTCCGCTGCCGGACCGTGCAGTTTGGCCTGAAGTTCAAGGTCATGGACCGCGGCGATCAATTTCGCCAGTGAAGCCGCCGACCAGCGATCAAGCCGCGATCTGAAGGCCGGCCATTCATTCTGCCAGATGGGCGGCCGCAGCTTGCGGCCGATATCGCCGCCGGTTCCGAGCAGGCCCCGCGCCTGAAGAAGGCGCTTCGCCTCCATCTCGAAAATCCGCAAGATGCTGATCGCCGATGTTCCGACTTCGGCGACCCGGTCATATTCGGCAAGACAAAGCGACGCGTTTCCGTCAAAGGCGGCCTGAACCATTGTGCGGACTGAATTCTCCGCATCGGTCTGGCTTAGCGCATGAAGGTCGGCGAGCGAGATCGGGCGGTCCAGCTTGTGTCCGTAGAGGGCAAGCTTTTCGGTCTCCTGATTGGCAAGACCACGATGGCCAGGGAGTAAGGCAACAAAGCTGTCGAGCGCATCCGGGTCGATCGCCCCGCCGAGATCCTCGATCCGGGATGCGACCAGCGTGCGAAGGTTGTCGGACGTGTCGGCAAAGACATGAATGGCTGCGGCTGATTTCGACGCTTCAATCCCTGTACGGAGTTTCGATCGCGTATTGAGCCCCGTGCTCTGGACAATCAACCGGTTGGCAAAGGGGGCGCCGCGCTGATCGGCGGCCTCAACCAGCGCCAGGATCGGCTTCGCGATCTTCTCGCCGGATGTGCGGACACGGACGATATCGAGATCTCCGAGAAGGGATGCGGTTTCCACCCGGTCGCCAAGAAGGTGCGGTTCGCGGCGGATATCATCGTCATCAATCGTGATGACCTTGGCTGCGCCACCGGTCTGTTTGGTCCAACCCGAAATTGCCTGATCTGCAGTATCTGCGACGACGCCATCGTCATCGCCGAAGACCAGAACACACCAGACCTGGTCTGCGGGCTTGCGCAGGAAGGAAGAGACCTGACCGCCCTTCAGGATCATTGCATCTGCTGAACCTGAATTCTCAGATTGTCCGTTATGCGGCGTGCGAGCTCGCTCATTGCACGCTCTGAGGCATCTATCTGAGCCGACACATCTGTGTACGGTGTATTGGTGGCCGCATACGGAATCTGGACAGCGGCATCGCCGGTTATCGCGCCGCTTTCGGTTTCGAGCACATAGGTGCCGGTCGCATTGAGGAAGGATCGGGAGACAGCGCCGTCGCGCTGAAGGGCTGCGCGTGTCAGTTGTTCATCGACGGTCACTGTCAAGAAAGCGGGCTCATCAAGGCCGGGCAGGCCGGTCGTCAGCGACTCGATCAGGCTGCGCCGCAGCGTATAGCCAGACCGGCCCGGTATCTCCGCGATCGTGATGTTCTGGCCTTCGACCACGCCATTAAAGTCAGCCCCGGCATAGAGCGGGCGGAAGCCGCAAGCCGAGAGCGCGGAGACGACCGCAGCAAGGAGAATGAAACGTATCATGTGGCTACGATATTCACGATCCGGCCCGGGACGACAATAACTTTCTTGATTTCCTTGCCAGCCAGAAAACCCGCAACCTCGTCGCTCGCGAGCGCCAGTTTCTCGATGTCGGCCGGCGCGGCGTTCGTCTCGACGGCGATTTCGCCGCGTCGCTTGCCATTCACCTGGATCGGCAGGGTAATCGTGTTTTCCACCATGATTTCAGGGTCTGCGATGGGCCAGGCCGCATTGGCCATGAAGCCTTCCCCGTCGAGTGCCTGCCAGCATTCTTCTGCCAGATGCGGCATGAACGGGGTCAGGCAGATGGCGAGACGGCGGGCGCTTTCACGGCGCGTTGCGGCGGTTTCCTCTGCATCATTCTCTGCCTTTTTGAGCGTATTGACCCAGTCATGGCAGGCCGCGATGGCGGCATTGAAGCGAAATTCGCGAATCGCCTTGTCGATAGCGTCGCCGGTGCGGTGCGAATATTTGATCAGCGGCGTGACTTCATCCATTGGCTCGGATGAGGGCGCGTCTTCAAGGCTGGCGAAGATCGCCCAAACCCGCTGAACAAAGCGGCCTGCGCCTTCGACGCCCGCCTGCGTCCACTCAACATCGCGTTCTGGCGGGCTGTCGGAAAGGACAAACCAGCGGGCAGTGTCTGCGCCATAGGTCGCGATGATCTCGTCGGGGTCGACCACATTCTTCTTCGACTTCGACATCTTCTCGATCGAGCCGACTGTAATGGGCCGGCCTGTGGCGGTCTCGACCCAGGCGCCGTCCTGCTTCGCGATCTCCGCGGGTTCGATCCATTTGCCGTCTTCGGTCTTGTAGGTCTCGTGGGTGACCATGCCTTGCGTGAACAGGCCCGAGAAAGGCTCACCAGATGGCAGATCCAGTTCGCCGACATCGCGCAGCGCGCGGGCAAAGAAGCGCGAATAGAGCAGGTGGAGCACGGCATGCTCGACGCCGCCGACATACTGGTCGACCGGCAGCCAATAGGCGCGCTCTTCAGGATCGGCCGGGCTCGCGAAACGGGCATAATACCAGGAGGAATCGACAAAAGTGTCGAGCGTATCGGTCTCGCGCACCGCATCCTTGCCGCAGCCGGGACAGCTTGTGTGCTTCCAGCTCGGATGATGCGCGAGCGGATTGCCCGGCTTGTCGAAGCTCACATCTTCAGGAAGCGTCACAGGCAGATCGGATTCCGGGACAGGCACTGCGCCGCACGCGTCGCAATGGATAATCGGTATCGGGCAGCCCCAATAGCGCTGGCGCGAAACGCCCCAGTCCCGCAGGCGATAATTCACTGTGCCCTGGCCAAGCTCCATCGCTTCGATCTTTGAGGTGGCTGCTGACTTTGCTTCGTCAATGGGGAGCCCATTGAGGAAGTCACTGTTGAAAATCTTGCCGGGGCCGACATAGGCTTCATGGGCGACATCAAAGGCGTCCGCTGATTCATCGGGCGGCAGGACGACCGGCGTGACGTTCAGATCATATTTGCGGGCGAAATCGAGGTCGCGCTGGTCATGCGCGGGGCAGCCAAAGATGGCGCCGGTGCCATAGCCCATGAGAACGAAGTTTGCCGTCCAGACAGGCAGGGTGCGGCCCGGCTCGAACGGGTGTTCGACGCGCAGCCCCGTATCGAGACCGATTTTTTCGGCTTTCTCGATGGCTTCTTCGCTCGTGCCGACACGGGCACAGGCGGCGCGGAAATCAGCGATCGCCTTGTTCTTCTCGGCAAGTTCGATGGTCAGCGGATGGTCCGGCGAAAGCGCAATGAAACTTGCGCCAAACAGCGTGTCCGGCCGCGTCGTGAATATCTCGATGCCGTCTGAACAGCCGGCCGGCGCCTCACCCTCGAAGGGAAAGCGCATCTGCAGGCCTTCGGACCGTCCGATCCAGTTTTCCTGCATGATCCGGACTTTTTCCGGCCAGTCCTTCAGCGTCTTGATGCCTTCAATGAGATCATCGGCATAGTGCGTGATCTTGAAGAACCACTGGGTCAGCTCGCGCTGTTCAACAGGCGCGCCTGTGCGCCAGCCCTTGCCGTCGATCACCTGTTCATTGGCGAGGACTGTGTTGTCGACCGGGTCCCAGTTCACGCGGCTCGCCTTGCGATAGGCGAGCCCAGCATCGAGCAGTTTCAGAAAGAGGCGCTGTTGCTCGCCATAATAGGCCTCGTCGCAGGTCGCGAATTCGCGGCTCCAGTCGAGGGTCAGGCCGAGCTTTGCGAACTGCGCCTTCATCGCCTCGATATTCTTGTAGGTCCATTTGCCGGGATGCACGCCGCGCTCGATCGCAGCGTTTTCTGCTGGGAGGCCGAATGCGTCCCAGCCCATCGGGTGGAGAACATTGTAGCCATGGGCGCGGCGGTGGCGGGCAACAACATCGCCCATCGCATAATTGCGCACGTGTCCCATATGCAGCCGCCCTGAGGGGTAGGGAAACATTTCGAGGACATAGGCTTTTGGCGCATCGCCGGCTTCGGCGGGCGATTTTGCCTTGTAGATGTCCGCATCGGCCCAGGCCTTGCGCCAGCGGGCTTCCGCGGTTTGCGGGTCATAGCGAGACGTCACGCGTCCCTCCTGCAATGTGTATTGTCGAGTTGGTCTAGCCGAGTTCGGACGATTTCAGAACGCGGGCGCGCGTCAAAATCGCATTTTCGAGCTGCATCCCTGTTTCGGCGTCAACATCGGCATCTGTCCAGACACCGTCCTGCTGCACCTGGCGGAAGACAGTCACTTTCACACCATCGGCCCGTAGTCGCGAATCGAGGATATAGATCGTCGCGCGGATGCGTTCGCCTTCGGCGCTCTCGAAGCTTTTCCAGTCATAATTGATGATGCCGCCAACCGGATCGGCTGTCTGCAGCGGAAGGGTGTCCATCGTATCAAGGCTTGCGCGCCAGAGATACGGGTTCACGCCGCCCTGAAAGTCTTCCACAACGTTGATGTCGGCAGTCTTGCTGCCGCCAAAAATGCAGCCGCTCATCGCCAGCGTTCCGGCAAGTGCAGCAATGATCTGTATTGAAGCCTTCATAATCACGATCCTGTGGGCAATATCTTCTTTATCAAAGGCCTGTATATCACTTGCGACCCGTCGGGCCAGTGCCGTTATGCTTATGGCCGGACACAGAATGTGTGGGAGTGCTTCTTGAAACCGACAACCCTGATAATCCTCACGCTTGCCGCGGGTGCCGCCAGCCCGGCCTTCGCCCAGTCTTCGCCTCTGGAGTATGAGTCCTCAGTCGAAGCAGTGACGGTGATTTCGGCGGTTCACGAGGCGCGCGGCGGGGTCGACAATGAGGCCCTGCTTTATGAGGTGTCGCTTGACAATCGCGTGGAGAAAGTCCTCGCCAGCGGGTTGCAGGTCAGCGGGCGCCTTACCCTTCGCGGCCAGCGAGACCATCCCTTGAGACCCGGATTTCTAGGGGATTTCGACGCCGGGAATAATCCAACGGGCGCCTATTCCGGCCTGTCCTCCAGCGCACCGGGCGATGAGACCGGCGCACGTGGCTCTGTCGAAGCGGCCTATATCGAGTTTGATGGCGGGTATGGCGAGGCCCGGATCGGACGCGACCGCGGCGTCGCTTCGCGTTTCTACGAAGGCGCGCCCTCCGCTCTCAGCCACGCACGACTTAACAATCCCTATCTCGACCCGAACGGCATCAAGACGATCCGCACCAATCATGATCTAACCGGCCCGTCTGCTAAGCTCAGCTATGCTAGCCCACGTATTCTGGGCTTGCGCGTTGGCGGATCCTATACGCCAGACATGGAAGCCGAAGGGCTGGACAGACAATCGGGACCGACAGACATCTCCAATGCGTTCGAGGTTGCGGCCAATCTCTCGCGCCGGCTCAATCAGTTCGACACGCGTGTCCAGGCGTCGCTGGCCTGGTCTACTGCGGATGTCGAGGCACCGCTGGGCGCAGCGCAGGACGGTGTCGAGACGGTGTCGACCGGCCTCAGCTTCGAGTTTCCGGCCTTTACGCTTGGCGGGTCATGGCTGTCATCTGACAATGGGTTTGAATTTGGTGATTATGAAGCCTGGGAAATCGGGGCAGGATTTGACGTTGGCGAGACCGAGTTGTCCTTGAATTACGGGGAATCGAGTGATGATCTTGTCTCGCAATCCTCGAAGGCTATCAGCGTCGCCGCTGCGCGCGAAATCACAGACGAGCTGAAGCTCGCGCTTGCCTATCAGGATGAGGAAGTGGAAACAGCGGGTGGCACGCGTTCCGGCGCCGGTTTTGTTGTAGAAATCACACTTTCGTCTGATTTTTTGGAGATAAGTAGAAATTAAGCTTCTATTAAGCGGTTGGAGCGCTTAATTGGGTATCAGGACACATCATGCGCTACATTCTTGCAACCTCCTTTGCGATCGCAACGCTCTCGGCCCTTCCGGCCGTGGCGCAGTCGACTCCAATCGAGCTGTCGGCGCCGACCATGTCCGAAACCGACAAGGCAGAGCCGGACTGGTATCGCCAGTTCACGCTGAGCTCGCCCTCGGATGAAGCGCCAATCTGGCAGACCCAGCCAAGCAAGCAGGTCAAGCTCGCCTTTGTGAAAGGCGACAAGTGGCAGCTTTCTGTGGATCTGACATCGCGTCCCGATGATTCGCCGCTTGCCAAGGAAGAGATGCGCGCCGGCGCAGAATTCCGCATCACGCCGCGCATCAGTGTTGGCGGTACGCTGAGCGTCGGCTCGAACGATATCGACCAGACCTTCCAGCAGTTTGAGGGCGAAGAGATCGAGGCGGGTATCCGTCTGCGCTCTGCTTTCAAATTCTAGGGCGGCCCAACTCTTAAAACTTCAAATCCTGAGACGCTGGCAAAGCCGGCCAGTCTGCTTGTGCGCTCGACATTGTCTGCGCTAACCCCGCCAAGCCCGTAGACCGGGAGCGGTGTGGCCGCTTGCAGCCGGGCGAGACGCGTCAGACCCATGGGCGCGCCGGATGAGGGGCTGGCCGAGGCGAAGACCGTGGAGGCGATAACACCGTCCATGCCGAGCTGTTCGGCACGCCTGACTTCGCGCAAGGAATGCACGCTCATCGTGTTGACCGGAAAATAGGATGCGAGGCGGCGGGCTTCCGCCTGAAGTCTTGCAGGCCAGTGCACACCGTCAGCGTCGAGCACCCGGGCCAGCTCAGCATCTGCGCCGATAAGACAGATGCGCCCTGCCCGCTTGCAGATCGCAGCTATATCGCCTGCCTCGCTGATCGCGTCTGGCCGTCCCATATGGCGGATAATGACACCGATGCCCGCAGGAAGGCCTTTGACGATGTCTATTGGCGCGTTGACCCGAGCCGGGTCTGTCATGAAAAAACCGGCGGGCATCCAGGGCGGCATGTGGGTCTGCGCGATACGGGCCGCGTTTTCGAACTTGCGCGATGCGTTTGCTCTATGCTTCATCGCCGTCATGAGTAGCACCGACCTTACCGACCAGATAGCGGCCGCCCGCGAAAACATACGCCGCCGGCTCAAGGCGAGCGCAGACCATGAGGTGGAGCTGATCGCTGTCTCCAAGCGCCAGCCTGACGAACGCCTGCAGGCGGCGCTTGATTGCGGCCAGCGCGTCTTCGGCGAGAATCGCGTGCAGGAAGCCCAGGACCATTGGGCCACCCGCCGGGAGATTGAGGGGCTGAAACTACATCTCATCGGCCCGCTGCAGAGCAAGAAGTCCGAAGATGCGGTGGCGCTGTTTGATGTGATCGAGACCGTCGACCGGCCCAAGATCGTGCGCACCTTGAGCGAAGCAGCCGACAAACTTGATCGCTATCCCGACCTGTTCATTCAGGTGAATACAGGCGAGGAGCCGCAGAAATCAGGGGTGACACCCGCCGAAGCCCCTGCGCTTATCGAGCAGGTTCGCCAGATGTATAAAGGCCGACTGCTTGGCCTGATGTGCATACCCCCGCTCGAAGAACCGGCAGGGCCGCACTTTGCGCTTCTCGCGAAAATCGCGCAGGAGAATGAACTCGATGATCTTTCAATGGGGATGAGTGCGGATTACGAACTAGGCGCGCGGTTTGGCGCGACACATGTGCGCGTTGGCAGCGCATTTTTTGGCGAACGCCAGGACTAGTCGCCGATTTCGAGCACACTGCCCGGCCCACAGTGCTTCAGAACGTCCTGCATGTCTTGCAGCTTTAGCGCGATACAGCCTTCAGTATCTTCATAGTTTTCGCGGGCCAGATGCATGAAGATGGCGCTCCCCTTGCCGGGCATGACCGGGTTTTGATTGTGGCTGAGTTCAATTACGATATCGTAGACATGATCCTCGCGCCACATGCGCTCATGGCTTGCCGGATAAGGCAGTAGAACGGGCCGGTTGTACAACGGGTCCGAAGCGTCATCGCACCATCCATCTTCTGGACTTAAGGGTATTGTGGGAAAGCCTGTCTCGGGACGGGCGACGCGGTCGGCGCGCCAGTAGATGCGAAGTATTTTCCAGCGGCCGATCGGTGAGCCGCCATCGCCTTCCGTCTTGTCGGCCTGCGGCACCAGCCCGCCCCTGCCGATGGCGCAGTCAAATTCGAGACCGTCGCCCCGGAACTTGCGATCTGACCCTGCTTTGAAATGTGCCGCCACGGCCTCGCTCCCAAAAATGTGATAGACAGGTTATCGGAAACACAGGTGAACTTGCGCTGCAACTTCCTTATTGAGCGATCCAACCGAGAGTGGAGACTTGGATGATCAGCCAGAAGACAATCTTATTGGTCGACGATGATGAGGAGCTGCGCGGCGCTTTGGCCGAACAGTTCGACCTGCATGATGGCTTTGAAACCCAGCAGGCCTCCGGCGGGGTCCAGGCCCTCGAGATTGCCGAAGCAGAGCGGCTGGACCTGATCCTGCTCGACATAGATATGCCGGACATGGATGGCCGCGAGACCTGCAAACTGATGCGCTCTCGCGGGGTTCGCGCACCGATCATCATGCTGACAGGCCAGGACGGCGACGCCGATACGATTCTCGGTCTTGAATCGGGGGCCAATGATTATGTCACCAAGCCTTTCCGGTTTTCGGTGCTGCTGGCACGGGTGCGCGCGCATCTCAGAAGTTTCGAACAGAGCGAAGACGCCACCTTCATGCTCGGGCCATATGAGTTTCACCCGGCCATGAAGCTGCTGGTGCGCGAGGATGAGCGCAAGATCCGCCTCACCGAAAAAGAGACCAATATCCTGAAATATCTCTACCGTGCCGGCGGAAAGGCCGTGCCACGCGACGAACTTCTTTCAGAGGTGTGGGGCTATAATGCAGCGGTGACGACGCACACGCTCGAAACCCATGTCTACCGTCTGCGCCAGAAGATCGAGCCTGACCCGTCCAATGCGCGCCTGTTGCTGACTGAAACCGGTGGTTACCGGCTGCAGGCCAGCTAGGCTCGTTTGAAGCTCGCGCTGATCGGGGCGTGATCGGATGGTTTCCAGCCGCCGCGCCAGGCGAGATGGATTTTGTAGCTGGTCAGATCCGCAAGCCCCATTGCGCTGTCATTCGCCCAGATATGATCGAGCCGCCGGCCGCGGTTGGACGCCGCCCAGTCCTTGGCGCGGTAGGACCACCAGGTGTAGAGCTTCTGGTCGTCATCATGGCACTCGCGGGCAATGTCATGAAAGCCGCCCATCTGGCGCGCCTTTTCCAGCGCGTCCGTCTCTACTGGCGTGTGGGAGACGATCTTAAGCAGTTGCTTGTGCGACCAGACATCGTTCTCGTGCGGCGCGACATTGAGATCCCCGACCACGATCCTCGGCGTGTTATCCGCTTTCAGCCGCGCATAGTCGCGCGACATGCAGGCCAGGAAGTCGAGCTTGTGGGCGAATTTCGGGTTGGTCTCCGGGTCCGGCTCGTCGCCGCCCGCGGGCAGGTAGATATTGTGAACCTCGAACCCCTCGATCCGGGCTGTCTGGACCCGGGCATGGCCTTCGCGGCAGAGAGGCGGGGCCTCGCCCGGCTCGATCGGATGGCGGGAAATCATAGCCACGCCGTGATGGCCGCCCGATTGGCCGAGGACCTGGAAGTGCTTGTAGCCCATGGAGGCGAACGGCTTTTCCGGAAACTCCGCCGTCTGGCACTTGATCTCCTGCAGGCAGACCACGTCAGGCGCTTCCGCCTTCAGGAATTCCTGGATATTTGGCGCCCGCAGGCGAACCGAATTGATGTTCCAGCTGGTGATCTTGAAGGGGGAATTAGGCATCGGACGGCCTTAGCCGCGCCGACCTTGGGGGTCAACGCGGCCAGACAGTCAGCTTGTTCGGGGCTTGCAGGCGGCTAGTCTGTCGCGAGCGGCTCGAATTTGAGCTTCGAGACCTGCAGCGTCACCGTGCCGATCTTGTCGGTATCGGCCTGGATCTTCACAGGCATAACGGTGCCATTTGGCAGAGGTGCCATATACATCTTGAGCGGGCCATCAATGCCGGTCAGCGTGTCCTTGTTGGCTTCGCCTTTCTTGTAGCCTGCGACCTTGTCCATGGTCACGTGGCATTCATAGGCATCGCCCTTATACCCGTCTGTGCGGACTTTCTTGAGGCCGGCATTCTCGAAATGGAGATGGGTCAGCTGGCGGCCATCGAAAATCTTCATCGGCCCGCCGCAAGGATTTTCGCCTGCAGGGCGCGGCATGAAACCATGGCCGATAAAGGCAGTCAGCGGATCGGACGCGTCGAGCTTCTGAGGCGGCGTTGCAGCCGGATCGCCGAGATTGCCGAAGGCCGGGTTTGCCGTCATGGCGACATCGCTGGACCCATAGGTCATTTCCACGCGGCGGTTCTTCTTGCCGTCATGGTTCTGCGAGACATAGGCATAGGGCTGGAGATGATCGTCGCGGACATAGCCGGAAGAGGCGAGATCCATATCGTAGTTGACGAGAATGTCGGCCAGGCCTGTCGTTTTCACCTTACCCTTGATGGAATAGGTGTCAGGCTTCAGTTCGGCGCGGAAGTTGGCCTTGCCCGTGATCGGGATGAACAGCGCCCAGGCGGTTGCCTTCACTTCATAGGTGAGTTTCATCGGGTCGCCTGCCTTGATCGAGGCGAGCGGTGTATCGGCCGGGGCTGTATCAGCCACCGAAACGCCGCCAGCGGCAAGCGCAATGAGACTGGTTGCAGCAATCAGCTTCTTCATGGTTCAGATATCCTTTGATGAGCCATTTACCGGATCGGGTATATATGTGCCTTCCAGAATGGAGGCTGAATAGCCCTGCCCTTGCTTTGCCACGATTAAATCACTGTTGTGCCATGTGGTGAAGGCTGTCCTTACGCGGTTGACGGATCATGATCGTGCGCGTATGAGCCGCGCTTCGGTTTCAGTTAAACACTAAATATGCGAGCGCCCCATGGCACGCGAATGCGAACTCTCTGGCATCAAGCCGATCGTCGGCCACAAAGTCAGCCACTCGAACGTCAAGTCCAAGCGCCGGTTCCTGCCGAACCTGGTCAACGTCACGCTGCGGTCCGAATCTCTCGGCCAGTCCTATTCCATGCGGATTGCAGCCAAGACGCTGCGCACCGTGGACAAGCATGGCGGCCTCGACGGCTACCTCGCCAAGGCGAAAGACGAAAAGCTCTCGCCAAAGGCGCTGAAGATCAAGCGTGACATTGCAAAGCAGGCTGAAGAAGCCGCTGCTGCTTAAGCAACGTCAATCTTTCTGAATTGAGAAATGCGCTCCACCGGGGCGCATTTTTTTTGCCTTTTCTTCAGGCCCCGCATTACAAGACGCCTGACACCCACCCGAGGACACTGCTCATGAAATGGTTTCCTGCCGCCCTGCTCGTGCTTGCGCTTTCAGCCTGCGATACGACGGGGCCTGCCCCCGCGCCAGCAGACCGCGACGGTGAAGACAAGGCCGGACGCATGACCATCTATACGGGCGGCACAATCTATACCGGCCTTGAAGATCCCAAAACGGTGGAGGCTGTTCTCGTCAACGAAGCAGGCCGGATTGTCGGCACCGCGCCGCCGCTCTCGCAGGACTGGTCGGAGGGCGAGGTTGCCCTCATCGATCTCGACGGCGCGGTGATGTTTCCAGGCTTCACGGACAGCCATGCGCATCTTCTCGGCATTGGCCAGAGAGAGCTTTCGCTCGACCTGACCGGCACAGCGTCGATCGAGCAGCTCGTGGCGCGGATAGAGAAAGAGGCCGAAGGGCTTGGCGATGACGCTATGATTGTCGGCCGCGGCTGGATCGAGACGGGTTGGCCGGAAGGCCGCATGCCGACAGCCGCCGACCTCGATACAGCGATCGGCGACAGGATCGTCATTCTGCAGCGCGCCGATGGCCATGCGCTTGTCGCAAGCTCTGCGGCTCTTGAGGCGGCCGGCATTGGCTCCGACACGCCCGACGTGCCTGGCGGCAAGATCGAGCGGGACGCTGACGGAAACGCGACGGGCATCATTATCGACGCCGCGATGCAACCGATCTGGGCCTTGGTCGCGAAGCCGAGCGAGGAAGAAATCCGCCGCGCCTATGCAGAAGGGGCAAATGTGTACGCCTCTCGCGGCTGGACGGGCCTGCACAATATGAGCGTGCCGCGCGATCATGCTGCGCTCATGGCGGATCTCGATGATCAGCGGAAGCTGCCGGTCCGCATCTACAATGCCTTCAACGAAAACGGCTTCGACATTGCGTCGGGCCGCAGTTTCGAAACAGACACGATCACCAACCGCGCGGTAAAACTGTATATGGACGGCGCGCTAGGCTCGCGCGGGGCGCTCCTGATCGAGCCTTATGCCGACCGGCCGGACACAAGCGGGCTCGCGCTTCTTGAGCCGGATGGCCTGCAGAGGCTGATGATGAAAGCCGATGAGCAGGAGGTGCAGCTGGCCATCCACGCCATCGGTGATCTTGCCAATCAGCGCATTCTCGATACCTATGAGGCGCTCGGCTACGGCGCAGACAAGCGCTGGCGTGTCGAGCATACGCAGATCGTCAATCCAGCTGATATTCCACGCATTGCAGAGCTTGGCCTGATCGCCTCGATGCAACCCTCGCACGCGATTGGCGACCTGAAGTTTGCGCCGGACCGTCTGGGCTATGACCGCCTGGACGGCGCCTATGCCTGGCAGGCCCTGCTTGATGCGGGCGCTGTGATTGCGGGCGGGTCCGATGCGCCTGTTGAAGTTGGGTCGCCTTTGATCGAGTTTTATGCCGCTGTGGCCCGCAAGGATCTCGATGGCGAAGCCGGCGAAGGCTGGCACCCGGAACAGGCCCTCTCTCGCGAAGATGCGCTTGCACTTTTCACCTCGTCGGCGGCCTTTGCGGCCTTCCAGGAAGACACGCTCGGCACGATCGAAGCTGGCAAGATCGCAGATTTTACAGTCTTCGACCGCGACCTGATGACCGTTCCGGAAGAGGAGATTCTTCTGGCAAAGCCGGTGATGACAGTTGTTCAGGGCGAAATTGTCTGGCAGGCGAGCGAATAAACTTTACCTTGGGTCGCACTAGTCGCATCGCAATCGCGTGCTAGAACCCCACCTGAAAGACTGACCTACGATTTTTTCGGAGACGAGAGACTATGAGCCTGACCCGCGATACCGATGCTCTGAACGGCCTTGAGCCCACCGAGAAGATCAAGGTGCGCGATGTGTTCGGCATTGAGAGCGACATGGTCGTCCATGGCTTCAAGGACAAAACCGAATACGTCCCCGAGATTGATGAATCCTACCGGTTTGACCCTCAGACGACGATGGCGATCCTGGCAGGCTTCGAGCACAATCGCCGTGTCATGGTCCAGGGCTATCACGGCACCGGCAAGTCGACCCATATCGAGCAGGTCGCCGCGCGCCTCAACTGGCCGACGATCCGGATCAACCTCGACAGCCATGTCAGCCGGATCGACATGGTCGGCAAGGATGCGATCGTTCTCAAAGAAGGCGTGCAGGTCACCGAGTTTCGCGAGGGCATCCTGCCATGGGCGCTGCAGCGGCCGGTCGCGATCGCGTTTGACGAATATGATGCCGGCCGCCCCGATGTGATGTTCGTGATCCAGCGCGTGCTCGAAGCCTCCGGCCGCCTGACCCTGCTTGACCAGAACCGGGTGATCGACCCCAATCCCTATTTCCGCCTGTTCGCGACGACGAATACGGTCGGTCTCGGCGATACAACGGGCCTCTACCACGGCACACAGCAGCTCAACCAGGGCCAGATGGACCGCTGGAGCATCGTCACTACGCTGAACTATCTCGAACATGATGCCGAGGTGGAGATTGTCTCGACCAAGGCGACCGATCTCGACAAGGACCTGTTGTCCAAGATGGTACGCCTCGCCGATCTGACGCGGAACGCCTTCATGAACGGCGATATCTCTACCGTGATGAGCCCGCGGACCGTGATCACCTGGGCGGAGAATTACAAGATTTTCGGCGATCTCGGCCACTCCTTCCGGATGACCTTCCTCAACAAGTGCGATGAACTCGAGCGTCCTCTTGTCGCCGAGATGTATCAGCGCTGCTTCGATGAGGAACTGCCCGAAAGCGCGCTCATGGTGCGGGTGGCCTGACCTTAAAGCCTGAGAGGGCTTTCTTTCCCCTGCGATCGCTCTTCGCATCTGCGAAGTCGCACGTTATGTGAGTATGATGGCCAAGACCGACGACACGCCTTTCGAACTCTTCAAGCAGGCGCTTGCGACCACCGCCAAGGCGATGAGCCAGTCGCGCGATGTCGAAACCTCGTTCACGGCTGAGGCCGGACGGGCCGAAGATGGTCGTCTGGTCCTGCAGACCCCGCCGCGCGAACTGTCGCCCGCGCAAGCCGCCCGTGCCCGCGGCGAGGCCGATGCCCTCGCCCTCCGTATGGCGCATCATGACGCGGCCTCTCATATGAAGGATCGCCCCGGCGGCGAGGTGGCGCGTCAGGTCTATGAAGCCGCCGAGCGCGCCCGGATCGAATCCATCGGCGCACGCGCCATGGACGGCACGGCGCGCAATCTCGATGCAGCACTGTCGGCGCGGTGCGAGAAGGCTGGCTATACCCGCATGCAGGACCGCACTGATGCGCCGATCGCGCCGGCGGTCGAATTTCTTCTGCGCGAAAAGCTGACAGGCCGTCCGCTTCCGCCCGAGGCTGAAGGCATCGCTTCGATCTGGCGCGAGGAAGTCAATTCCCGCGGCGCCGATACGCTGGATAAACTCGTCGACCAGCTCAGCGATCAGCGCCTGTTTGCAAAGACCGTGCAGCAGCTCATCAAGGATCTCACCGAAGGCGACGAAGCCGGCGACGACACTGAAGACGACAGCGAGAGCGAAGAGGACAGCGAACAGGACGAGCAGTCGGCGTCCAGTGACGACCCTGATGCTGGCGACGAGACCGATGGCAGCTCCATGGAAGACATGGAGGCCGGCGAAAGCGACGATGTCGAAGGCGAGGAGACGAATGTCAGCGTCGATGCGGACGCTGAGGCTGAAGGCGATGATGACGTCGACGAGACCGATGATGGCTCCAAGCCGCTGCGGCCCAATTACCGCGACGGGGACGACAAGCCTGAGTTTGTCTACCGCACCTTCACCAAGGCGCATGACGAGATCGCCAATGCCCTCGATTTATGCGACCCCGAGGAGCTAGCCCGCCTGCGCGCTTATCTCGACCATCAGCTGCAATCACTGCAGGGCGCAGTATCCAAGCTTGCCAACAAGCTGCAGCGCCGCCTGATGGCGCAGCAGAACCGGTCCTGGTCCTTCGACCTGGAAGAAGGCGTGCTCGATACCGCCCGCCTCACCCGTGTCATCACGGACCCGACCGCGCCTCTTTCGTTCAAGCAGGAAGATGACAGCGAATTCCGCGACACCGTCGTGTCCCTGCTGCTCGACAATTCAGGCTCGATGCGCGGGCGCCCGATCATGGTTGCGGCCCTCTGCGCTGATATCCTCGCCCGCACGCTGGAGCGCTGCGGGGTAAAGGTCGAAATACTCGGCTTCACGACCAAGGCCTGGAAGGGCGGTCTGTCGCGTGAGGACTGGGTGAAAGCGAACAAGCCGGCAGGTCCAGGCCGCCTCAATGATCTGCGCCACATCATCTACAAATCAGCCGATGCCCCGTGGCGCCGCGCGCGGCGCAATCTCGGCCTGATGATGCGCGAGGGGCTGCTGAAAGAGAATATCGACGGCGAGGCCTTGCTCTGGGCGCACGAGCGCCTGCTGGGCCGGCCTGAACAGCGCAAGATACTGATGGTGATCTCGGACGGCGCGCCGGTCGATGATTCCACCCTGTCAGTGAATGTCGGCAATTATCTCGAGCGCCACTTGCGCCAGGTCATCGCCGAGATCGAAGGCCGCAGCCCTGTCGAATTGATTGCCATCGGCATCGGCCACGACGTGACCCGCTATTATCGACGCGCCGTGACCATTGTCGACGCCGAACAGCTTGGCGGCGCGATGACTGAACAGCTCGCCAGCCTGTTTGACGAGAAAGGCAATGCGCCCGAACCCTCCGCCATGGCTGTCCCGCCCCTGCGCGGTGACAGCCGCAGTTTCTCGAGCGGTGTCTCGGCTACAGGCTCCGGCGGGCCGCGTTATGGCAGCCGGATCGGGGAGCGCGACGTCAAGACAACGAGTTTTCAGGACATTGCCCGCAAAGCGTCAAAATCCTGAGGCACACCACGCCTGACGAGAGCGAGAGGTAGTCGGGATGAAGCTGGCATCGACAATTATGTGTGCGTCCCTGCTGTTGGCTGGCGCGGGATGCCGCGGATCGGTCAGCGAGCCTGTGGCCTCGGCGCCCGATGCCGTCCTCTGGTCCTTCGCAGACAGATCTGCGGCGCTCAAAGACGCCTCCTGCCCCGACGGCGCAGGGCGCGGCTATGAACTGTCCACCCTGATCACGGTCGACCCCGTCCCGCTGGGCGAGGCGAGCGAGGTGTCTGACGCGCTGAAAGGGATGGCGTTCAGGGGCGGCTGGGCGCTGTCTGCGCCGCTTGCCTCTTTCGGCGGGCTGTCCGGTCTGGATGTCTTGCCGGGTGGAGACTTGCTGGCTGTCTCGGACAGCGGGTCCTTTGTCCAGATCGGCTTCGACCAGCAAGCGGTCCAGCCGACAGGGCAGGCCACGATTGCGTTCATGCAGGACGCCGAGGGCACCATCGTGTCGGGCAAGGAAAATGCCGATGCCGAGGGGCTGGCCTATCGCGACGGGCTTGCTCTGGTCAGTTTTGAGCGCAATCACCGCGTCCTGGCGTTCGATTACGCCGCCTGCGGGTCGAATGCGCGGGGCATTGAAGTTGCGAGTATAGATTCGCGCCCCGAAACGCTCGGCCGGTCGATCCGCGGCAATGCCGGCGCTGAAGCGCTGACCCTGGATGGCGACGCGCTGATGCTCGGCCTGGAGACGGTCGCTCGCGGGGCCGGCCCGACAGCCATGGTCGACGAGAATGGGCAGGCGCGCTTTGACCAGAAGAGCTGGCTTGAGACAAAGGGCGTGCCGCTGGTTGGCATGGATGCCACGCCGGACGCCCTGTTCAGCCTGCAGCGCGCTTATAACCCGCTGACGGGAAACACGATCTATGTCCGCCACACCGATGCTGCCGGAACCCGGCTCCTCGCCAAACTCGAAAAGCCGCTGGCGGTCGACAACTTCGAAGGCATCGCCGTCGAGACAATTGAGGGGAGCACGCGAATCTTCCTGATCGCGGACGATAATTTCAGCGACGATCAGCGCACGCTTCTATTCGTCTTTGAGCTGAACTCCCAGAAGTTGGATTAGCGCGCCCACATGCGGATCAGATTGGAAACCGTTTTGTCGAGGACGAGTTTCTGCTCGCGCGCGCTCTTGGGAAGCGCTTCGCGGACACCTTCCAGATCAAACAGGATTTCGCGCTCGTCGGCGCGCTGGATGCGGCTTTCGATCCAGCCGACGCAGGCGAGACGGACGCCCGATGTCACCGGTTTGACCTCATGGATCGACCCGGAGGGGTAGAGGATCAGGGAGCCGGCCTTCGGTTTGGCAGCGAAATCCCCGGCCGCCGTCACCAGAGAAAGCTCACCGCCCTCATAGATGTCTGGATCACTGAGAAACAGCGTGAAGGAGAGGTCGGTGCGCATCTTGCGGGAGTCTGCCGTCATCAGTGCATTGTCGACATGGTGTCCGTAATGCCCGCCATCCTGAGTTCGGCTAAGAAGCAGACGGGAAAAGCGCTTCGGCCGCGCTATGGATTTTACCGCCAAGTTTGAAGAGATGGCGTTCAGCAGAAACTCGTGAAGCCCCTGGCCGAGCTCTGACTTCATGTCGGCCTGAAGGTTTTCCTTCACGCTGCGCGCCGAACGCCCCGCTGTTGACCGGCCATCGCGCCAGTCGAGGCTGCCCGCTTTTTGCCGGACGCGCTCGACATCTTCGGCCGTCAGAATGTCTGGTATGGTAAGGAACATCTGCTTCGCTATTGAGTTTGAGAATTATTCGCATTATGCGTTTTGCACAGAATTGTCACCCCCTGCGCGTCGGAGTTTCGCAATGTCATTTACACCCCGCAATCTTGTCCGTCTCGGACTAACCGCTGCCCTGCTCAGCACAACCTCGCTTGCCGCCTGCGGCGGCGAAGGCGGAGAGGCCGGTGAAGGCGAAGGGGGCGAGGCGGCTTTTGTCGGCCAGTCCGGCGAGAGCGCGGCCTATGCGGGAGAAGGCGGCGAAGGGGAAGGCGGAGAGGGCGAAGGCGGCGAAGCTGGCGCGCACAGCCCTGAAACCATGCCGATCCAGAACCGGCTCGCCTTCATGCGCGGCCATGTCGAGGCCGGTCTGGCGCTTTACCGCGCCGACGCGCCGGAACAGGCTGCAAAACACCTGCTTCACCCTGTATCCGAGACCCACGCCGCCGAACGCGAAGGCCTCGATGATCTCGGATTCGATGGCGAGCTTTTCGTCAGCATCTCTGATGCCCTTGGGGCTGGAACCGAGTCGGCAGAGATCGAAGACGATCTTGAGAGCGCTGAAGAAAACCTCACCATGCTCGCCGATACGGTCGGCGGCCCGAGCAAGGACATCCTCAATTTCCTGCTCGATACAACGCTCGAAGAATACCGCGTCGGCGTCTCAGGCGGCGAGATCGTCAATGCAGGCGAGTATGCAGACGCTTTCGGCTTTGTGA
>NZ_JBARZC010000401.1:0-6346 GCF_049649345.1 Henriciella sp.
GCATAGATCAGCGCGCCTGCCGAGGCGACCCAGCCCGAACCGAGCACTTTCACAGGTGCATCGACGAACTTGATCATGTCATGGATCATATCACCGGATTCGACGTGGCCGCCCGGCGAGGAGATCACCAGCAGGATCGGCTTGTCGCTGTCGGAGCCAAGCGCCAGCAGACGCTCGCAGACGCGGCGTGCCAGCTTGTCGTCGACACCGCCCGTCAGAAGGATTGTGCGGGCCTTGAACAGCGCTTCTTCGAGAAACGCATTTGGCTCAGCCATTGGCTTGGCGTCTTGTTCGTCATCCAAACGGATCGTCATGGTCACTCCGTGCATAAAATATCACAGCCATAGGTGAGGCGCTGCTGCGCGTGGGTCAAGCACCTGCCTCACCTATTCCGGTGTATGAATGACCTTTATGCCAAAGTCCTCGACAATCTTCTCAGGATTGTCGTCCGGATTGTTCTCCTCGAAATAGGCCTGATCGAGCCTGACGGTCGGCTGGACGAGGAATTCGATGCTGCCGCCCGGCGCCTCATAATAGCTCGCATAGGCTTCGAGCCAGTCAGCCGCAGCCGGCAATTCCTGCGCGGCCTGCCCCTTGGCGGCGCGGATCATTGTTGCGATAAAATTGCGCATCTGCGGCGCGTCCATATTGCCGATCATCGCGCCCCAGCCCTGTTGCGGGTAGAGCTTGCCGACTTCGCTGGCATAGGTGAACAGCTTGTCGACCCCGCCATTATCGGCCTCGAAGAAGCGCAGGCCGCCGAGATAGAAAGCGTCCTCGAAAGCGGCCTCAAGCTCGCTGTCGATCGAGCCGGACTCCGCGGCAGCCTGTACGGCGGCGTAATCCGGCATGCCGAACTCCACCGCAAATTCGAGTTGCCCGAAGCCTTCGGAATTGGCGGCAAGGTTCATGTCCGCATCGCCCGTGCCGTCATCCCATGCCCAGGACGCATCGACATCGAACGGGATGGTCGAAAGCCCGTTCTCGTCCAGCTTGCTGATCGCCGTCTTCAGATTGGCGAGCATTTCGGCAGTCTCTTCGTCTTCCGGATTGTCCGGCACGAAGCCGATGAAGACATTGGCGAGCGCTTCAGCGCCGAGCCCTGCGCCCTCAAGTTCAAAATTCAGCGTCTCAGGGAGAAGCCAGACGAAGCCGCGTCCATCGAAGCGCGCCCGGTCCGCCTTGAACACATCGCCATCATTCATCTTGAGCGTATAGTCGCGCGCCGACCATTGGCCGAGGCTGATCAGGTCGCGCTCTTCGAGGCCCGGAAACTCGCCGCGGGCGAGAAAGCCTGCCAGCTTGTCGAATTTGATATCCTCATACGTGATGAAGCGCGTCGTCTCGACCTGGCGATAACCGATGCCATCCTCATAGCCGGCCTCCGAGAGTTCACCGTCGACATCCTTCACGCGCATGGCCTGTGACTGTTCAACGTCGAAAATGACGGCCTTGTCCAGATCGAAGCCGGAAATGCCTTCATAACCGTAAGAGCCGACACGCGCTTCGATGGACTGGTTCATCGCCGTCTGGTTCATCTGAAGATTGATGGTGGAATCAAAGATGGCGGCCTTTTCAATGTCGATCGTGCGGCTCACCGCGACGATTTGCTGAAGCAGGCCGACATTTTCGCGAACCTGTTCCACCTCGTCTTCCGGAACGTCCAGAAATTCATAGAGGCTGTCCGGCGCCGGCGAATATTCATACGGGCGCAGCGTGAGATTGCTGATCACGAATTTGTCGGCCGTGATCTCGAAATTGCTGACCACAGGGTCGAATTCGGCCTGCATTTCGTCATCCATGGTCGAGGCCATGGCATCGAACATCTGGTTCAGCGCATTGGCGACACCGTAATATTCAAGGCCGCTAAGCTCCATACGGCTGATCGCCGTGGCCGTTTCATCGAGGCGTTCGCCGCGCATCCGGGCGGAGATGAAACCGTCATCCAGCCCCCAGACCCTGGCTTCGCTGGCGCGCAGGCCAAATTCGGGATCAGTATTGATCGTAGCTGTGAGATCGCCGAACAGGGTGGCACCGGTGTCTGCATCGAACGCTTCACTGTCCCATGTAATCGACACCAGGTCCGGCAGGGCTGCATTGATCGCGGCAAAGTCGGCCTGCGTACCATCGTCGATATCGAATGCTTCATCGGCGAATGTCTGGAACGCGGCGATGGTTTCTTCCATGTCCGGCGCGCCTTCAGAGACTGCCGGTGTTTCAGCGTCAAAACCTTCCACATTCGGCAGCGGCGGCGGTTCGTTCCGCTCGCAGGCTGTCAGCGCAGCGGCGATAGAGATGGCTGAAACAAGATGCAGTGTTTTCATGGTCAAGTCCCCAAAAAGTCTAGTGTCCGTCAAAAGCGACGAGAGCCTTCACGTCAATTCCCAATTCTCGAATCCGGTCCGCACCGCCAAGGTCCGGCAAATCGACGAGGAAGACAGCCGCTTCTATTATATCACCTCCGCGGCGCAGAAGCTTCACGCCTGCTTCTGCCGTGCCGCCGGTCGCGATCAGATCGTCGACCAGCAGGACGCGCTGGCCCGGCTGGACGCCGTCTGTGTGCATGTGAAGCGCGTCCGAGCCGTATTCGAGATCATACGCCTCGCTGAACGTCTCATAAGGCAGTTTTCCGGGCTTTCTGAGCGGCAGGAAGCCCGCCTTCAGCTCTACCGCCATGGCCCCGCCAAGAATGAAGCCTCGCGCGTCGATGCCGGCCACACAGTCTATCTCATCGGCATTGAACAGCGCGCAGAGATCGGCGATGGCGCTTGCAAACGCCTCGGCATCGCCCATCAGCGTGGTGACATCGCGAAACTGAATGCCCGGTGAGGGATAATCCGGAATTGTCCTGATCGAAGCCTTGTAGTCCACCCGGGCGCTTAGTCCGCTACATCGTTTGAAGACCGGCGCCGGTAATCATCGTCATCCTCGCCGTCCTCGCCGTCTTCGTCATCGTCATCCTCACCGCGGACACGGATGTCGGCCTCGATCTCTTCCTCGGTCGGAAAAGGTGTAATGGTCGAGGCTGCAGCAGCCGGGAATGCAGGGGCTTCGGTTGGCTCGTCGGGCGTATCGACTTCCTCAACATCGGCCACGGACACATCAGGCTCATACGGCGTGTCCGGCGCGGTCTTTTCCATTTTGGCGGCGGGCTGGTCTTCAATCTCGGGCTCCGGCTCGGGTTCAGGCTCGGAGACCGGCTCTGACACGTCTGCGACCTCCACAGGCTCTGGCTCGGGGACCTCTGCCGCCTCCACAGGTTCTGCAGCTTCGACAGGCTCAGCCGCCGGCTCGTCTTCAATTTCCGGCGCCTCATCCGGCGCGGCGGTATCGGCCTCGTCTTCGACCGGCGGCTCTTCTTCGGTCTTCCTGTTCTTGCGCCGGCCAAACACGCCGCGCGGGTCGGCATGGCGGTCATAGTGGCGCGAATAATAGTCATGCGCCGACAGGGAGAGCGGCTGCGGCGTGAGATCCATGCCTTCGGCGCGCAGATTGTCGACAACCGCATCGCGCAGGGCCAACCCCGGCATCAGATCCTGCGTGAAGCCGTGCGCCTTCATCCAGTCGCGCACCCACCAGCTGCGGGTCGAGCGGGCATGTTCCGGCGCGCGGCCTTCATGATCTTCCCAGAGGTATAGCGTCGAGATGCCATCGATCGTCGAGGCCTTGAGCCGGTCGAGCGCGTCTTCGCTGAGATCGCCCCGCTCCAGCTCCATGCGCACCTTGCGCTTGGACGCCTCGATCCCCTCATACGTCGCCTGGACCGCCGCCAGCGCGCGCTTGTCTGTGGCCAGCACATGGCTGAGCACGGCATCGAGCTGGGGATGGGCAAGCCGCGGCAGATCAATCGGTGACCGGATCGTCCCGTCGACGATATCGCCTATCTCGCGCAGTGTCTGGAACATGTTGAAACGAAACTCATGGCCGATGCCTTCGAGCGACAGGGCGATCGCCTCACGGCGCGTATCGTCCTGGCGCCACAAGAGCCAGGCAATCGACAGACCCGCCGCAACCACAAGCGCCAGTCCGCCAACCATGAAAGTCTCAAAATAAGTTGCGTTCATCGTCTCCACCCAATGAGCTCATGAGCTTAGCAGACGCTGTTTGTGCCGTCGACACAAGGTTTATTAAGGATGAACGCGCCAGAAAACCGGGCCTCAGGATCCTCGGTGCCAAGCAGGGACTAGCCCTTGAGCACCCGCCCGGCTACCGCATCGAGCTTGTCGAGCATCGCCGGGTCACGGGCTTCAGGCGCGGTGATCATCGCCCAGTCGAGACAGGTCTCGATGCCCTGCGGCGAGGCCGTACGCGGCTTGCCGTGAAGTGTTTCGGCAAGGCTCTGGACCGCGCGTTTCGCTGTGTCTGTATTGACGCGCATCACCTCCAGCACATTGCTGACGGACACCGCCTCGGTGCCATCGCGCCAGCAATCATAGTCGGTCACCATGGCGATGGTCGCATAGGGCAGCTCTGCCTCGCGGGCGAGCTTGGCTTCCGGCATATTGGTCATGCCGATGACATCGCAGCCCCATTGGCGATAAAGGAAACTCTCGGCGCGCGAAGAAAATTGCGGGCCCTCCATGGTAAGATATGTCCCGCCGCGATGGACCCGTGCGCCCGCCTGTTCTGCCGCATCACCCGCCAGCCCGGACAGGCGCGCGCAGACCGGGTCCGCCATCGAGACATGCGCGACCATGCCTGGCCCGAAAAAACTCTTCTCGCGCGCAAATGTGCGGTCGATGAACTGGTCGACCATCACATAATCGCCCGGCGCATAGTCTTCCTTCAGCGACCCGCAGGCCGAGACAGACAGGACATCCGTACAGCCAAGCCGTTTCAGCGCATCGATATTGGCGCGGTAGGGCACAGCGGTCGGCGTCAGCCTGTGGCCCTTGCCATGGCGGGGCAGGAAGACGAGCGTGACATCGCCGATTCTGCCCTTCACAAGCCGGTCGGAGGGCGCGCCCCAAGGCGTCTCGATCATAAGCGACTCGGCGTCTTCGAGCCCGTCCATCTCGTAAAGGCCGGACCCGCCAATCACGCCGATTACCCATTCACTCATCGCTCAGTCGCTCCTTGCCAATTTCTACATGGCTGAAGCAGGCACCCCGTGTGAAATCAAGAGCGCGTGACCGCGCGGGCGGAACCAACAGGTTGAGGTGCGCGTCTATACTGAATGTCTACAACCACGAACTCCGACACCACACACTCGGCGAAATCCGCTCTTGCACGGATCGGCCTCGGCGCCCGGGCTTTTGTCTATTTTGCGGTGTCGGGCATTCTGCTCAATTCCGCATTCACATCGAAATCGGAGGATGGCGCCAGCGCAGGCGACGCCTTTCGGGCCATCGAGAATGAGCAATTCGGGCGAATTCTTCTTTTTGCCGTGGCCATAGGCCTCTTCCTATACGCCCTCTGGCGCTTCCAGCAGGCCCTGCTTGATCCGGAAGATCAGGGCGATGATGCTGAGGGCCTGCTGGCACGCGCCGGCATGATCTCTTCGGGCATCAGCTACCTTCTGGTCGGCGTGGCCGCAGCATCCATAAGTCTGGGCTCAAGTGATGGCGGCGGTAGCGGCGGCGGCAAGACCGAACAGAGCGCCCGCTGGCTGATGGAGCAGCCCTTTGGCAACTGGCTGGTCCTGCTTGCGGGTCTCGCCCTTGTCGGCGTCGGGTGCGCCCAGGTCTGGCGCGCGTACTCAGGCCAGTGGAAAGATCATATCGACCTCTCCGGCTGGGCTGGAAACCTGACGGGCCTCATATCGGCGGGTATTGCCGGGCGCGGCATTCTGTTTGCGCTGGTCGGCATCTCCCTCGCCGTTGCCGGCTGGGGAACTGACCCTGGCGACGTGCAAGGCCTGGCTTCAACACTCGGCTGGATCCGCACCCAGCCTTATGGTTTGTGGCTGTTTATCGCCTCTGCGCTGACCATCGGCGTCTATGGCATCTACTCGGGCGTGCAGGCTATCCGGTACCGGTTTGAGGCCAGCTAGGCCGTTCGGCCGCTCACTTTTCTAAACGCCGCGCAAACAAAAAATGCCGCCCCAAGCAGGGCGGCATTTTCCGAGTTGAACAGCTCTTCTGCGGTGTTAGTGGTCCACGTTCCGCCAGATGCGGTGGAAGGAGAACCAGAGCAGGACGGCGAGGATCACCAGATAGATCAGCGCCGCGAGGCCGAGCGACTTGCGCTGCGACTGTTTGGGCTCACCTGCCCATTGCAGGAAGGTCGCCACATCATGCGCCATCTGATCAACGGTCGCTTCGGTCCCGTCCATATAGGTCACGCGGCCATCCATCAGTGGCGGCGCCATGGCGAGGAAGCCGCCCGGTGGTCTGTGACGTGGATC
>NZ_JBARZC010000402.1:0-4403 GCF_049649345.1 Henriciella sp.
AAGCAGGTGAGGGCGACCGGCGGCACAAACGCATTTATGCGCCGCGACAAACCGAATGCTGGCGTGGAAGTGCATTCCTGCGGGTCCTGTGGATCAACGATACATTTCGAGCTGGCGCCAGCTTTCAGGGCGCTGCATCCGGAAGCCGATATGGTCGGCGTCAATATGAGACTGTTCGCCGCCGAGGACATTGAGGGAATTGAAGTGCGCTATCCCAACGGCCAGGACTGGTCAGGAAGCGGACCTTTCAGCTATCGGCGCGCGCCGATGACAATAGGCGTCAGCACGCCATGGTAGCGCCTCGCGTCAGGCCCGTTCCAGAATAGCGAACAGCCGCCTCTCATTTTTTCTGAGACGGAGGGGCCCGGCTTCCTCGTCCGGGTCGTGACCCTCACGCGCCATCTCGATGATGCGCGGATGGATATAGGAATTGCGGGCGATGGTCGGCGTATTACCGAGCCTGTCCGCGGCCGCCTCTGAGACCGCCTTGATGCTGTCTGCGCCCTTGCGCAGGGCTTTGACGGCGGCGACGGAGCCACCCCATGTGCGAAAGTCCTTTGCCGTGAATGCGCCGTCGGCCGTGTCCTGGATGAAGCGGTTCACGCGCGCCGAGCAGACCTTGCCGTCCGGCGTGTGAAACAGGCTCTGCCCGGGCAGGCACTGCAGCGCTTCCACCGCCTGGCTCAAACCCTCATCACAGATCGAGATGTCCTGCGGCTTGCCGCCCTTGCCCTTGAAGCGGAGCCTGACGGTATCTTCATCGGTCTGGCGGACATGGCGCTTGTAAAGCGTGGTCGCGCCAAACGCGCCATCGGCCCGGCTCTTCTCTGACCCGATCCTGATCGCGCCCTTGTCGAGCAGGCGGACAATCGCGGCGACCGCCAGGTCCACATGGTCTTGCGGCGCGTGCAGCGTGTCGCGGACCCGCTTCCTTATGCGCGGCAAGGCCTGTCCGAAATAGACCATGTCAGCAAACTTCACCTGCTCGCAGTGAGCCCGCCAGTCGGGATGATACCTGTACTGGGTCCGGCCTGCCTCATCGACACCGGTCGCCTGCAAGTGTCCGTTTGGCTTGGGACAGATCCAGATATCTTTCCAGGCAGGCGGCAGGACAAGATCTTCGGCGCGGGCGCGCTGTTCGCCTTCTAGCGTGCGGCCTGTCTGATCCTGGTAGGTGAAGCCCTTGCCATGCGGCTTGCGCGTCCAGCCGGGCTCGCCAGCATCGACATAGACAAGGCCGGCATCCCTTGGGTCAAGATCCGTGCGGGCGAGCGAAAAAGCCATATGGCAGTAAGCTGGCCTGACCGCTTCTGGTTCCCGCCGGAGCGACATTTGCGTCGCGTCACCGATTGAATGGCCCGCCCGGTCCGCTAATCATGAGACTGCAACTTTCAGAAGGACTACAAATCCCATGGCTAAAGGATCAATGCCCGTACTCGTCGGCGTCGGACAATCAATGAGCCAGTGGGATGGCAGCGACGGCGCCGAAGGTGCGCCCTCCCCGCTCAGCCTCGCCACAAATGCGTCGAAAGAAGCGCTCAAAGATGCGGGCGTAGACGCGAGCAACATCGACACAATCACCTTCGTGCGCATCTTCGAGGATTCGGTGCGCAATGCGCCGCATCCGCATGGCCACAATACCAATCTCCCCGGCACGCTGGCGCGCGATATCGGGGCGCAGCCGGAACGTCTCATCTATTCCGATGTGGGCGGGCAAAGTCCGCAGGCCCTCGCCAATGAAATGGCTAGCCGGATCCATGCAGGCGAAATCGAGGTGGCACTCGTCGCCGGCTCAGAAGCTAACCGTGCCTCCAAGGGCGCCCGAAAGAATGGCGTCGAGATCGACTGGGCCGACAGCGCTGATGCAGATTACGAAGACCGGGGCTTTGGCGGCGAGATGCTGTCACGCGCCGAGATCAAGCACGGTCTCATTGCGCCAGCCTTTTTCTATGCCTTGTTCGAGAACGCAATCGCCGCGCGCGAAGGCCGGTCTCGTTCTGGGCAGCGTGAGGCCATGGCGAAACTCTTCCAGCCGTTTACAGAAATTGCCGCGAGCAATCCCTATGCGCAATTCCCAAAGGAGCTCAGCATCGATTTCCTGGCGACACCCTCGCCGAGCAATTATGAATTCGCAGACCCTTTCCTGAAGTGGCACATCGCGCAGGACGCCGTGAATCAGGGCGCCGCCTTCCTGATGATATCCGAAGAAAAGGCAGACGAGCTGGGCGTCGCGAAAGACAAGCGCGTCTATCTGCATGGCAGCGGCGAGGCGAGCGACGATCTCCTCTCGGAGCGCCCGCGCCTCGACGGCTCATGGGCCATGCAACAGGCGATCGGCCGCGCCCTCGACCAGGCTGGAAAGACGCCCGGTGGCATCGCAGCCTTCGACCTTTATTCCTGCTTTCCGTGCGCAGTCTTTTCTTCGACGCAGGAGCTTGGTATCGATCCGTTTACAGATGAGCGGCCCATCACACTGACAGGCGGCCTGCCCTTCTTCGGCGGGCCGGGCAATAACTATTCCATGCACGGAATAGCCAGCATGTCGGACTGGCTGCGCGAAAACGACGGCGCATTCGGTCTCGTCCTCGCCAATGGCGGCTGGATGACGAAGGAGGCTGTCGGTGTCTGGTCAACGGCGAGGCCTGATGCTTTCCAACTGGTCGAGAAAGCCGCCAAGCCGCACGAGAAAGTCACGCTCGACCCGGCGGCCAGTGCCGGCACAATTGAGACTTATACCGTCGTCCACGGGCGCGAAGGCCCTTCCCACGGCATCATCTTCGGCAGGACAGAGAGCGGCGACCGCTTTATCGCCAAAGCCTCGGAGGCGGCGCTGGACGAGCTGCGCAACGACGAGAGCCCTGTGGGCAGGCCCGTTACCGTCACCCAGGATGGCGAGGTCAGCACATTCGACTTCGCCTGAGGCGTCTGCCGCGCTAGGTTGCAGGTTTTAGGAGGTCACTCGCATGCCCCTCAACCCCCGGCACCTGCTCTGCGCCACATCCCTGCTGCTCGCATCAACCTCGCTCTCTGCCTGCATGACGCAGCCGCAACCCTGCACACCTGAATGGGTGGAATGGCGCACAGACAAGGTGCTCTCGCGCTTCGCCCGCGCCAATTACGGCACGGTCAATGACCTCAGAAGCCTGTCTGGCAAGGTTGATAATCCGTCAGCCCTGACGGCGCTGCGCATTGCATCGCTGATCGACGATTTCGACGATCTGGCCCGCGATTTCGACAGGATCGTGATGCCCGAACTCAACAATGCAATTGCCCAATGCTCACAGCCGCAGAATTTCGTGCCCGCCTTCACCGGCTTCCTGCGCGATGAAGGCGTGGGCGAGGATGTCATCGAGTGGGTCGAAGTCATTGGCTATATCGCCATGGAGCAATACCGCTCGTGACGGAGGCTGCCCGGGACCCGCTCGTTTTTGCGTTCGAGTTTGACGGCACCGGCGGGGCGCGCCGGCTGAACTGGGACGATATCGCGAACGGCCCAGCCGAAAGGCCAGGCGTGCGCCGCTGGCTTCATCTGGACCGCCTCTCGGCAGACGTGCGCACATGGCTCGTCGACCACAGCGGCCTCGACCTGGTCATCGACCGTGCCCTGCTGCAGGAAGACACCAGGCCCCGCTGCGTGAAACATGGCCCCGGTTATCTGATCAATCTGAGAGGCGTGAACCTCAATGAGGGGGCCGTCCCCGAAGACATGATCGCCATTCGCATATGGGCGACTGCGGATGTGGTCATCTCGCTGAGGGCGTTTCATATCAAGGCCGCTCAGGATTTGCGCGAACAGATCATGCAAGGCGAGGTGCCCGCGTCTTCAGGCGCCATCCTGGCCTTCCTGGCGGCGCGGCTGACAGACAGGATAGAGCCCGTCGTGTCGGGTCTCGAGGACCAGGCCGGCGATTTCGAGGAGACGCTGATCTATGACGCGGGAAGCCTGCCAAAATCCGCGCTCAGCAATTTCCGCCGGCGTGTCTTGCAGCTTCGCCGGTACGTTATCCCGCAAAGGGACGCGCTGGCCCAGATGGCGCGCGAGGGGGGCGATCTGTTTTCAGCCGATGAAGTCCTGCACCTGCGCGAGATCGGCGACCGGGTGACTCGGATTGGCGAAGAACTCGACAATATTCGTGACCGCTCGACCGTGATGCAGGAGCAGATCGTCGAGGAGCGCGCCGAACGGATGGATCAGCGCCTCTTCGTCCTGTCCGTCATCTCGGCGATCTTCCTGCCGCTCGGCTTTGTCACAGGCCTGTTCGGCGTGAATGTGGGCGGGGTTCCCGGCACGTCCTCCCCTGTCGCCTTCACCCTGCTTTGCCTCTCCATGGCGGGCATTGCGGGCCTGCTTATCCTGCTCCTGCATCGCATGCGCTGGCTCTGAACGCGGGCGTTCAGACTTT
>NZ_JBARZC010000403.1:0-2837 GCF_049649345.1 Henriciella sp.
CTCGTCGCCCTGCTGTTCATTCCAGAAAGCCCGCGCTTTCTTATGGTTCGCGGCAATTCGAGCGAGGCGCGCGGTGTGCTCGCCAAGCTGAGCGGTGAGCAACGGGCCGAAGAGAAAGTCGTCGAGATCGAGCGCTCGCTCGCGGCTGACCACAAGCCCCGCCTTGCCGATGTGCTCGCGCCGAAAGGTTTCCTGCGTCCGATCGTCTGGATCGGCATCGGCCTCGCCACCTTCCAGCAACTCGTCGGCATCAATGTCGTTTTCTATTACGGCGCCGTGCTCTGGCAGGCGGTCGGCTTTTCGGAAGGCGATGCCCTGCTGATCAACGTCATCTCGGGCGCTGTCTCAATTGCAGCCGTTGTCGTTGCGCTGGCCCTGATCGACCGGGTCGGGCGAAAACCGCTGCTTCTCGTCGGCTCGATCGGCATGGCGGTGACCCTGTCCATCCTGGTCTTCTGCTTCTCGCAGGCCCAACTGGTCGATGGCAGGGTCTCGCTGCCGGGCAATATCGGCCTGATCGCGCTGCTCGCGGCAAACGGCTATGTTATGTTCTTCAACAGCTCCTGGGGGCCGGTGATGTGGGTGTCGCTCGGGGAGATGTTCCCGAACCAGATTCGTGGGTCTGGCCTCGCCGTGGCGGGGTTCTTCCAGTGGACCACCAACTTCCTGATTACATGGACCTTCCCGATGATGCTGGGAAGCGCGGCGATCGGCCTGACGGGGGCCTATGGCTTCTATGCGTTGTTCGCCTTCATCTCGATCTTCTTCGTGTGGAAGGCCGTGCGCGAAACCAAGGGCATGGAGCTTGAGGAGATGACCAACTAGGTCACGCTCAACAGATAAAAATCGGTGCGGCGGGCCTTCAGGTCCGCCGCATTTTTTATGCGCGCTGCGGGCCTCGGCGAAAGAAGCTGTTCAGCGTCAGGCGCCCACGCGCCGGGTCATCGCTGAGGGGCATATCATCGGGGATCAACCCGGAGTGAAGCAGGTTTCCGCGATAGATGAGCATCCTGTTGAAGACGCAGTCGAACCGCGCGACCTCATCGTAATGGGCCGAGGCACCGGGATAGGTTTGCGGCGGCTCTCCCAACTCTGAGAGTTCGGTCTCAAGCGCGTCCGTATAGGTTTGGTGGGTCTCGTCCGACAGCGCCTCAAGCCCGGTCGCCTTGTGCCTGAAAAAGCCCGTGCCGCCTTTCTCGGGCCCGCAAAGATAATGCAGCACGGCAATCGTATCCGGGCTGGTACCGTCGATATGCGGCAGGCGCTGATAGCGCACCAGCTCTCCCGGCGGGGTCGTCACCAGAGAGAAGTCAGCTTCCATCGGCTGCATGCCCTCATTTTGCCAGCCAAACACCTTGCAGATAAGCTCGCCATAGGCGCGTCCGATGACGTCTGTATAGGCAGGCGGCGCCGGGGCGCGGATGCCCGGATAGAAAGGCCCGCACCTTGAAAAATTCAGCTGGCTCGCCGCGCCGATCAGTGTCTCCGCACCGGGCACCGCTTGCTCAATGACGAGCACCGGATGGGCGCCGCGCCCGATCCGATAAACCCTTGCTGACGGGGCCTGCTGGCCTGTGTTGCCTGCCATACTCATCCTTCAGCCGCGATCGGCGTCACGGGGAGAGTATGGCAACCAGACATGTGCGCGAAAGCCCCTTACTCCACAGTGAGCGTGACGCTCTGTGTCTCAGCAGAGCTTGGGCCGGCCATGATCTCGAACTCACCCGGCTCGACGATCCGCTCCATATCCTTGTTCCAGAACCGGAAGTCCTCTTCGCCGAGCGTGAAGCTTACCGTCTGCGTTTCGCCAGGCTGAAGCGTCACGCGCTCGAACCCGCGCAGCTCCTTCACCGGCCGGGTGACGGAGGCCACAAGGTCGCGGATGTAGAGCTGGACGACTTCGTCGCCTTCCCGCTCGCCTGTATTGGTCACGTCGACGCTGACGGTCACCTCGCCATCAGTTGCGATGGTCGAAGCTGACAGAGACGGCGCGCCAATCTCGAACGTCGTATAGGAGAGGCCAAAGCCGAACGGATAGAGCGGCTCCGTCGTATCGAAGAGATACCCGCGCAGGGCACTCGGCTTGTGATTGTAGACGAGCGGCAGCTGGCCGACATTTCTTGCGATCGTCACAGGCAGCTTGCCGCCGGGATTGTACGCCCCGAACAGAACGTCTGCCATGGCCGTGCCACCTTCCTGGCCGAGATACCAGCCCTCGACCAGCGCATTGGTCTTCTCGGCCACTTCATCGACACCGAGCGGCTTGCCATTGATCAGCACGGTCACGACAGGCTTGCCGAGCGCGAACATGGCGTCTGCCAGCTCCTGCTGCTCACCGACCAGTTCGATGTCGGTCCGGTCGCCAAGGTGCTGATTGTCCCAGCCTTCGCGGCTTGTGGCTTCGGTGCCGCCGATGACGAGGATGATTATGTCCGCGCCTTCGGCAACGGTCCTGGCCTCTTCGATCATGACGAGGTTGGCGTCGCGGTCGGCGAGAATGATCTCATTCTCCCACCAGTCGCCTTGGGAGGTGATCTCGACGCCCGGATGATGGACGACGTTCACGCCTTCACCGACTTCTTCCTTGATGCCGTCAAGCACGGTCAGGACACGCGTCGGCACATCGGAATAACCCCCGAGACGAACCGCATCGGCATTCGGACCAATCACAGCCAGCGTGCCAATCGACCCTGCATCAAGCGGCAGAGTCCCGTCATTCTTCAGCAGCACGATCGACTTGCGGGCCGCCTCTTCGGCGAGCGCGCGGGCTTCCTCATTGTCCGTGATTTCCTCGGCATAGGCGGCGTCCGCATAGGGATCCTCAAACATGCCAGAGA
>NZ_JBARZC010000404.1:0-3569 GCF_049649345.1 Henriciella sp.
AGAAATCTCCTCCAGCCGCTCCTCAATGCTCCAGAACCCCGACTGCTTCGCCATCGCTACCTCCACATCTCACAGCCAGTGAATCACTACAGCCCGCGTCGCGGTAGGGGTTTCCGGAGGTGTCCAGGTTACGTAGGGGATACGCTCATCAGCAACGGCGAACTCAATTGCTTTTCTTGAGATGCGTGTGCCTAATCCAAAGGAATTTGGCTTGAGAACCAGACCATAGTCCCACTCTTCTCCCTCCCTTTGGAAACCACCCCAACCGACATATTTATCGTTTATCAGTATGGCCCAATGGCCAAGTCCATCCCGACTCCAGCATTCTTCTTTTTTGGCGACAAATTTGGTAACGGCAGCTTCATCCCATTCTAAAGTCAGAAGGGGCATATGCTTTGCAACACGAGGATCAGACATATGGGCAATAATTTCGGTCGGACCAATCTTGGGCAATCGAGTGAATTTAATCTCGTGTCTCAATCGAGTTTCCAGCTAATTTAGTTTTATTGTACTCATAGTTGAACGCCTGTTTCCGAACAACAGTAGACAGCTCAGTAACGTCAATATCAGCTCAAGTTGAATGTTCTGATGGGGCTCAGAGCAGCCGCCTGATCAGAACTTCGGCAACCAGCAGGTTTAGACCCCACGCGAACACCATCAGACCATCGCGCATCGATCCCATCGCCTCGGACCCGACAATGACGATCCAGCCGATCCCTAAGATTGCCTGCGTCGATGCGCCTTGACCGATTGCATAGGCGCGCAGCATCGAGGCGCTGTGCTGAAAGACATTTCGAGACCTGATCGCGATCACGGCCCAAACAATAAGACCAATCATCAGGGACCCAAGCACCATCCTGACCCAATAGAGCAGGTTTCCCTGAAGGTCTCCGGGGAAGACGTAGGTGTGCGTCATCCACAAACCGCTCGCGGCCGAGATGCCTCCCGCGATCACGATGATGCGCCCGACTGCGCGGTGTGTTGCGCGATGATGTCGTCTGATGCTCGGCAAGAACAGCAAAGCACCGACGATACAGAACAGAAAGCTGGTCAGGATGTGGAGTGTTATGGGAAAGGGATCGGACAGAGCGCGTGGGTTTTCGGGGGCGATGGCCGGGCCGCCTGCCAGTTCAAGCACGCGTATCAAGCCACCGACGGCGGGGATGAAAGAATAGACCATGATGCAGGCCAATAGTGTCCACTCGGACCGGCTGAGGGACTTCATGGCACGCGGTCTTCGTGCGTGGCGGGGTAGCTGATCTGCGCTCTTCCGGGGCCCTCAACAGGTTTCTGCGCCCAAAAGGCCACGCTGGCTTGGCCCGCGCAGGATCCCAGGCTGACCGGTTGAAATCCGATGTTCTCCAGGTGGCAATCGCGCAGCCATGTGACGCCCTGCTGCTCGGACACCGCCCAAGTGCGCCAACGTAGCTGAATGAACGTGCCAAAGACGGATCGCCGCGTCATGCAGACAAACAGCACACCGCCCGGTTTCAAAACGCGGATCATTTCGGTGAGGGCGCGTTGGGGTTCCGGAAGATGCTCAAGGACGTGTGCTGCCATGACGACGTCGAAATATTGATCCGCATAGGGGATCGAGAGGATGTCGGCTTGTTCAAGCTGGGCTGACATCCCGGCTCGGCGCACCTCGGCGTCCGCTGTGACCAGCATCTCGCGTGAAACATCAATCCCGTGGTACAGAATGGGATCCGGCAAGATATTGCTCAACGCTATCGACAGGCTTCCAGTCCCAATTCCGCAGTCAAGCACCCGCGCGTCTGGCCCCGCATCTGCAAGCACTGACACAGCGCCACATGCAAGCAGCGGTGTTCGGTACGCGGTTTCAAGCTGGAAACGGCGCGATGTCTGAGCCCAGCTTTCGGAAGCAGCGTCATACCGACGGGTAAGGTCTTGCTGGGCATGAGGGCGGCGATTGATTGCGACTTCCCACGAGCCGAACCAGTGGCTGGTCATCGGGATTGTTTTCGGACCCAAGGGGCTTTGTAAGGGTCTGACCGTTTGCATGTTCAGCTTCATTGCGACCACCTGTCTGCCTAAGAACGTCTTTGACCTTGTCCTAGACCGACCGCATGAAATACGAAATTGCGCATCTTTCTAGTTCTGGTATACGCAGATGATGGAGTGGCAAAGATCAGCCTTTGACTGGAATCAGGCACGCGCATTTCTTGTAACGGCTGAGGAAGGGTCACTGTCAGCGGCGGCCCGCGCCCTCGGGCTGACGCAGCCGACACTCAGCCGACAGGTCGCAGGTATCGAAGAGGCGCTTGGTGTGACGTTGTTTGAACGGACATCCCGTGCGCTGCTCCTGACGCAGTCAGGCACAGAGCTGCTTGAGCACTTTCGCAGCATGGGGGATGCCGCAAACCGCATCTCCCTGACAGCGACGGGCCAATCCCAGACCGTGACAGGCAAGGTGGTCATCGCAGCGACCAACGGCATGGCGACCTATTTCCTGCCGCCGGTCCTCAAAGAGTTGCGGACCAAGGCACCGGAGCTTCAGATTGAGATTATTGCCTCAAACGAGATGAGCGATTTACGGCGACGCGAAGCCGACATCGCAATCCGGCACACGCGCCCTCAGGATGATAACCTAATCGCGAAACGTCTGCGTGACATGACGGCACAGCTTTATGCGTCAACGCAGTATCTGAACGAAGTTGGCCGTCCGTCACATGCCGCTGATCTTGCGAAGATGCAATTTGTTGGGTTCGACGATCCCGAACGGCGACTCGGGCTCATGACATCGCGCGGGGTCAATCTGACAACTGCGAATTTCAACTGTCTCACGGAGAGCGTGACACTTTCGGTAGCACTCATTCGGCAGGGCTTCGGGATTGGAATTCTTCCGGTTGAGATTGGCGAGGCATATCCCGAGCTCGAAAACCCGTTTCCCGCGTTCGAACAAATCAAGGTCGAAATCTGGCTGGTGGCACACCGAGAACTTAGAACCAACCTACGAATTCGGCTCGTTTTCGACCTGTTGGCGGATGGTATTGGACAGTAAGAATCCAGTTTTACCTAAGGTGGGCTTCGAAGCTGTCGGCTTCCCGGTGACTTCACACCAAGGACCGGTTGGTGCGTTTTACGGCAGTTCATCTGCATCGCAGCAATCAACAGTTTGGACCCGGAGCAGCCGTCCGTGAAGCCATCAGCCTCGGAATAAGAAATGCCAACCACCTTTGAGACCATCCTCACCGCGCTTTACGCGCGGCTGCAGCCGCTTGCCGCCCTTGTTCTGCGCGACGACGTTCTGCCCGAGCGGATCCCGGCGGCGGGGCTGATCATCCTGCGCGATGGCCAGCCCGGCGAGCCGGAAGTAACGCTGTCGCCACTGCGCTACCACTATCAGCACCGGGCCGAGCTCGAGGTGGTCGTCCAGGCTCCGAATGGCCGCGCTACGGTCTTTGACAGCCTGATCGCCGATATCGGCGCGGCGCTGGAGGCCGACCGGACGCTGGGCGGGCTCTGCGATTGGGTCGAGCTCGAGGCCCCGGCCTCGGTCGATCTGCCGGTCGAGGGTGCCGCGGCACTCAAGGCGGCGGTGATCACCG
>NZ_JBARZC010000405.1:0-9324 GCF_049649345.1 Henriciella sp.
CGACTCCAGTAACCCGCCCGTCAGGGCGAAAACAGAAAGTTATACGATGTCGATTACGGCAGAAAAGAAATCTGAACTGATCAAGAAATTCGCCCAGACTGATGGCGATACCGGGTCTCCGGAAGTCCAGGTCGCGATCCTCACGGAACGCATCAACAACCTGACCGAGCACTTCCAGACCAATAAGAAAGACCACCATTCGCGCCGCGGCCTGCTCAATCTGGTCGCCACGCGCCGCAAGCTCCTCGATTATCTGAAGAGGAAAAATGAAGAGCGTTATTCTGCGCTCATCAAAGAGCTCGGCATCCGCCGCTAGCTCAAGAACCTAGCCCGCCGGACATGGGGTCCAGGCGGGCTTTTCGTATGAAGAGAAAGACAATTTGATGTTTGACAAGCAAACCGTGTCGCTGGAATGGGCCGGCCGCACGTTGACGATCGAGACGGGCCGTGTCGCTCGTCAGGCTGACGGGGCCGTCCTCGTTACTTACGGTGACACCACCGTTCTCGCGACCGCAACCTTCCGCAAGGAAGCAAAACCCGGGCAGGACTTCTTCCCGCTGACGGTCAATTACCAGGAAAAATATTACGCATCGGGCCGCATCCCGGGCGGGTACTTCAAGCGTGAAGGCCGTCCGACCGAGAAAGAGACGCTGACGTCTCGTCTCATCGACCGCCCGATCCGTCCGCTTTTCGTGTCCGGCTTCAAGAATGAAGTCCAGGTCGTGCTCACGGCGATCTCCTATGACATGGAAAACGATCCGGATATTGTCGGCATGATTGGCGCCTCTGCAGCGCTAGTGCTCTCCGGCGCGCCCTTCATGGGCCCGATCGGCGCAGCTCGCGTCGGTTACAAAGATGGCAACTATCTGATCAACCCGACCGTGGATGATCTTGAAGAGTCCGAACTGGACCTCGTCGTCGCCGGCACCAATGATGCCGTCATGATGGTCGAATCCGAAGCCAAGGAGCTTGAGGAAGACATCATGCTCGGCGCTGTCATGGCCGGCCATGAAGCGATGCAGCCGGTAATCGATGCGATCATCAAGCTCGCCGAGAAATCCGCCAAGGAGCCGTTCGACTTTCAGGGCGAAGACCTTTCGGGCGAACTCAAGCAGATCCAGGATCTCGTCGGTGCAGACCTCTCTGCCGCCTACAAGATCACCGAGAAGCTCGATCGTCAGGAAGCTGTCGGCAATGCCCGCCAGAAAGCTGGCGAAGCACTAGTCGCAACCGAAGACAAGCCTGAGGGCATGGACGAGTCCGTGTTCAAGTCTGCCTTCAAGAAAGCCGAAGCGAAAGTTGTTCGCGGCGACATTCTGAAGACCGGCAAGCGCATCGATGGCCGTTCGCTCGATCAGGTTCGCCCGATTACCGCAGAAGCCGGCTTCCTGCCGCGCACGCACGGTTCAGCCCTGTTCACCCGCGGTGAAACCCAGGCGATCTGTGTGGCAACCCTCGGCACGTCAGACGATGAGCAGTTCATCGACGGCCTTGGCGGCACGCGCAAAGAGAAGTTCCTGCTTCACTATAACTTCCCGCCATATTCTGTCGGTGAAACCGGCCGTATGGGCGGTGCAGGCCGCCGGGAAATCGGTCACGGCAAGCTCGCTTGGCGCGCGCTTCAGGCCGTCCTGCCGGAACCGGAAGAGTTCCCGTACACGATCCGTCTGGTCTCCGAGATCACCGAGTCGAATGGCTCGTCCTCGATGGCAACGGTGTGCGGCTGTGCGCTCGCCATGATGGACGCCGGCGTGCCGATTGCACGTCCGGTCTCCGGGATCGCAATGGGCCTCATCAAGGAAGACGACGGCGTTGCCGTTCTGTCTGATATCCTTGGCGACGAGGACCATCTCGGCGACATGGACTTCAAGGTGGCCGGGACCGAAAAGGGTGTCACATCGCTCCAGATGGACATCAAGATTGCCGGCATCACCAAGGACATCATGAAAACTGCGCTCGAGCAGGCCAAAGGCGGCCGGTCGCACATTCTCAGCGAGATGAACAAGGCGCTGGCCGAGTCCCGTGGTGAGCTGTCTGCCAACGCCCCGCAAATGGAAATCGTGAACATCCCGGTCGACAAGATCCGGGACGTGATCGGCTCCGGCGGCAAGGTCATCCGTGATATCGTCGACACCACGGGCGCCAAGCTCAATGTCGAAGATGATGGCACGATCCAGATCTCGGCGCTCGACCGCGAGTCGATCGATGCGGCGAAGAAGCGGATCCGCGAACTCACCGCAGAGCCTGAAGCGGGCGAAATCTATGAGGGCAAGGTCGTCTCGATCAAGGACTTCGGCGCTTTCGTGAACTTCTTCGGGCCCAAGGACGGTCTGGTTCACGTCTCGCAGATGGCTGACGAGCGTATTGGCCACCCGAAAGATCTCGTCAAGGAAGGCGATACAATCTGGGTCAAGCTGATGGGCTTTGATGATCGCGGCAAAGTTCGCCTGTCGATGAAAGCCGTCGACCAGGAGACTGGCAAGGACAAGGAAGCGGCTGACGCCGACGCGGAATAGTCCTCCGTCTACGCCGAAAAGCGTAAATCTTTCAAAAGGCCGTCATTCGGGGCGGCCTTTTTCATTTCGCGGGCGGAACGGAAAACGGCAAAAAACGCCGCAATATCAGACTCCATCCGTAGGCTGATCAAAAAATTGTGCAGAGACACGGCCAGAATCTATTTGACATAAAACTGTCACATAGCGCTAATGTCAGTTATGTTACACTTTTATGACGCAATACGCACCGCATCCCTGCTGGCTCTGGCGGCAGCGGGCGGTGCATTGACCGCGCAGGCGGACACCGCGTGCGACCTGTCTGACGGCTATGGCGAAGCGCTTGTTTCCTATGTTCAGGAAGTCGAAGCCTGTCTTGAATCGGGCGGCGATTTCGTCACCGAGGTCGAGGCCGAGCTTGCCGCGCAGACCAATTCCACGCGCTCGAATGCCGGACTTCAACCGCTGATGCGCCGCGACACGCTCGACAAGGCCGCCCGCGCTCACGCGATGGACATGGCGGCGCGCGACTATGCCGGCCATACCGACCTTGAAGGCCGCGGACACGTTTACCGAATGCGCGCCATTGACCGGACGATGCTGACCGGCGCGACCGGCGCCAATGTCGTCGTCATGGCGGCCGATGCGAGCTCGACCGAGGTGTTCGACATGATCACTTCCGATCCGGCCAATCGCGAAAACCTGACGCGGGACACGTTTACCGACACAGGCATCGGCGTCGCGCGGTCCGGCGATACGATCTATGTCGTGCAGATGCTGACGACGGTCGATGGCGAGCTCGACAGGCCGATGCCGCTCTCGCTCGCCGAAGCCACGAGTTTTCAGCCGAATATCCGCCAGGACATGTTCCGCACTGCGGGCTGGAGCCTAAGCGATGCTGCAGGAAGACGCCTTGCGGGTGGCAGCCTGATGCGTGTTCACGCTGATAGCCTAGGCGCTGAAAGCAACGCCTATCTCGACGTGCTGGTTGAGCTGAATGCCGACACTTACGTTCTGAAAGGCCCGATCGTTTCGGTGCAATAGACAAGACCCCGAGACGGGAGGAAGCTCCCGTCCAAGGCGAAGAGGGCGTTTCCCATCGGGAGGCGCCCTCTTTGTTTGTGTCCAGGCCCCACCGCGACCCTCCCCGGCGGGAAGGGAATGGCGTTGCAGTTGGCTCGGCTGTTGCGAAGTCGAACCACGAGCGGGCGAGTGTCGTGACAGCAGCCACCATCCCCCTCTTGAGAGAGCCACGATGGAGCCTGGCTCTTTCCCCTTGCTCTTCTTCAGTCTAAAGCACGGCGCATGTCTGACACATCTGCATATCTTGTTGCCATGTCCGGTGGATCCGGGTCCGGCAAGTCGACGCTGGCAGACGCGCTGATCGCGCGGCTGGGCGCCGACAGGGCGGTCATCTTCCACGAGGACGGCTATTACTGGCCGATGCGCCATTATGGACCGTGCGAGACCGAAGAGCAGCGCGCCGCCATCATCGCGCAGGCCAATTATGATGACCCGGCCTCGAAGGACACAAACCACCTCGTCAATGACATTGCGGCGCTAAAACGCGGCCAGTCTATCGACCAGCCGGTCTATGACTATGACCGCCATGACCGGTCCGAGGAGACCCACAGGATCGACCCGGCGCCGGTCATCATCCTGGAGGGCATCCACGCTCTGTCTGTTCCGGCGCTCCTGCCATTGATCGATCTCTCCATCTACGTCGACACGCCGGACGATCTGCGCCTCGCGCGCCGTCTGCGCCGGGACGTGGTTGAGCGCGGGCGTACGGTTCAGAACGTGCTCGAACATTATCTGAAGACAGTGCGCGCGGCCCATTACCGCTTCACCTTTCCGTCGATGTTTGAAGCCGACCTTGTCATCGCCGATGAAGGTCTGCCGGCCTATGGGGATGTGGTGCCCAGTGACACGGCCATAGAGCGTATGCTGGCGCCGGTTCTCTCGCGCCTGCAGGCGGCTGGTATTCTGTGAACCATATCCGGGCTATAAAGCCCGTCATGTTTGGCAAACTGAGGATCCTCGCAGCTCTATTTGCGCTAGCCCCGTTTGGTGCGCACGCCCTGTGCGACCTCTCCATGGAGGCGCGCGCGGGCGAGGTGGACGACTATGTCCTCAACGGTCAGGCCTGCCTGGCGGACGTGCCGGATGGTTACGCCTTTGACGAGGATTTCGAATCCCGGATCGTCGACAGAATCAATGAGGCACGCCGCGCCGAGGGGCTTGATCCCTTGTCCGTCCGGAACGAGCTTCGCGATGCGGCCCGCTGGCACAGTCTCGACATGGCGGCGAATGACTATTTCGCCCATATGGGCCTCGACAAGCGCATCCCGGCCACGCGGATCTTCGCTTTTGACCGCACGCTACTTTCAAGTGTCCAGCGCGAGAATATCGCCGCCGTCATGGGCGCGGTGAACTGGGACACGGTTGTCGACAGGCTGCATGACGGCCTGATGGACAGTGAGAGCCACAGGGAAGCGATCCTCGCAGACGATGTGAACCAGATTGCGGTGGGCATTGTGAGAAAGCCGGATGGCATCTGGCTGACAGAGCTGTTCGTGAAGAAGGACGGTGCGTTCGACAGCCCCGTGCCGCTCAGCATTTCAGCCGACGCGCTGGTGACCCAGCCTGCGACCCTTGACGGCTGGGAATGGTCAGGCCTCGCCTTGCGCCAAAAGGGCAAGATCACCGATCTGAAAACGCGCGGCGGGCACACAGGCCGTATTCCAGGCAAGGCATCGGGCGTGTATGCGCTGACGGTGCGCGGCGAGCAGCCGGGGCCCGTGCCCAATTCCTGCCGCTACATGCACTTTTCCGGGCCCCGCGTGAAGATCGTGCCGGACGAGGGCAAGTCGAGCTAGGGAGAGGTTCCCCTGGGTGGGCCTCACATGATCTTCAGGATGTCGGCTATCGCCTTCCGCTTCAGCGCATGTTTCGGCACAACGGCATCGCCGGCCGGGTAACCCACCACCAGGATGAGGTACGGCTTTTCCGTCTTCGGGCGCCCGCAAATCTCGTTCAGGAAATTCATCGGGTTTGGCGTGTGGACCAGCGTGGCGAGGCCGGCCTGGTGGCAGGCGGCGATGAGCAGGCCTGTGGCGATACCGACGCTTTCATGGATGTAGTAATTTTTGCGGTCCTCGCCCGCTTCGGCCCCGCCGCGGCGCTGCGCGAAGATGCAGATCAGCCAGGGTGCGGTTTCCATATAGGGCTTGTCGGCATCGGTCCCGATCGGGGCGAGGGCGTCCAGCCACTCCTCGCCCGCCTTGCCTTCATAGAAGGCCCGCTCCTCGGCCTCTGCCGCCTCGCGGATCTGCCGCTTCTTTTCGGCGGCCTTTACGCAGGCGAAGAACCAGGGCTGGTGGTTCGCCCCTGACGGCGCAAGGCCGGCCGTGGCGACGCAATTCTCGATGACATCGCTGTAGACCGTCCGGCTGGAAAAGTGGCGGACCGACCGGCGCGTGCGCATGGAATTGTGAAACGCCTGCGCCCGGATCAGCATTTCGTCCTGGTCGCCCGGCGCATAGCCTTCCAGCGGAATATGGGTATCGGGTGAGGTTTTCATGGCTCGGCCTCAATCTCGCTACGGGTCGCGTTTCCTCATCGTCATGTCTGTGCCGGTCCGGCAGAAAGGTCTAGACTGGAGCCAGACAAAAAAGTTCTGAGGAGGAGTGCCATGAAGGATTTCAGCGGGAAGATCGCGGTCGTCACCGGCGGCGGTGCGGGAATGGGCCGGGAGATGACCAAACAGCTCGCCGAGGCTGGCTGCAGCGTCGCGATCTGCGATGTCAGCGAAGAAGACATGGCTGTCACGGTTTCCGAAGCGATGACGCTGGCGCCGCAGGGCGTTCGGGTCACGCAGTTCCGCGCCGATGTCGCGAATGAAAAAGATGTTCAGGCCTTCGCGGACCATGTCCGCACCGCGCATGAGACCGATCACATCCATGTGCTGATCAACAATGCCGGGATTGGCGGCGGCGGCAGCTTTGTCGATGGGCCGCGCGAGAACTGGGAGCGGACCTTCAATGTCTGCTGGTATGGCGTTTACAACAATGCGCGCGCCTTCATGGGCATGCTCGTCGCCGCGGATGAGGGCCATATCGTCAATGTGAGCTCCGTCAACGGTTTCTGGGCGAGCCTTGGGCCGGACACGCCGCATACGGCCTATTCTGCTGCCAAGTTCGCCGTCAAAGGCTTCACCGAAGCTCTGATCACGGATCTTCGCCTGAACGCTCCGCATGTAAAGGCCAGCGTCGTCATGCCCGGCCATATCGGCACGCAGATCGCGCTCAACACGCTGCGGGAGTTTGGCGACGATTCGGCTGTTGGTGGCGGCGGGGAGGAATTTGAAGAGGCCAAGGCCCGCGGCGAACAGTTCCGCGACAATGCGATCACCAGCGCATCTGATGCGGCGCGGGTCATCCTCGACGGTGTTCGCGCAGACGAATGGCGCATCCTGATCGGCCCTGACGCCGAAGCCATAGACGAGGCGGTCCGCAAGCGGCCGACAGATGCCTACAAGGGCGATTTCGGCATGAGCATCTTCGCCAAGCTGCGCGAGGCGATCCATCCGGGCTGAGGCAGGCGCGCGGAGGCGGCTTCATCCTTCGACGAGCTCAGGATGAGGCTGCTCTTGTTGCTCTGCCCGGTCCAACGGACCTCACCCTGAGCCTGTCGAAGGGCGAGGTCCGCGCGCACCAGGTCAATCTAACGATTGTCCAGCTCTGATCTCACCAGCTCCAGCCCCCGGCGCGTAATGCGGTAGGGGTCGCCATTCTTCGAGGCGATGGCGCGTTTGCGTTTGAGCTTGCGGAAAAGGTGCTCGTCGAGGCCGGGATAGCGCCAGCCATCGCGGCTATAGCAGTTTAGTTCGGCGAGTTTTTTCTTCTGTCTGATGACTTCGATTCGTCCGCCCTGTGCGAGCAGGTGGAGGATGCGCTGTTCGGCGCGAGAGATATCCATTTTGAGAGTAGTCCGGAAGTGTGCGCTGAAAAGCGCATGACAAGGATCAGCCTCTCGCGAGGAGAGACCGGTTCATCTTGTCGGCCTGCCTTGCCGGATCGGCGCAAGCGGCAGGCCCCTTAGCGGGACTCAGACTGATAATGTGTCATCAACACTCCGTTGAGCGCGAAATTTGCGCCAAGTGCATCTGATCGTCAAGCAGGGCGCTCTTTCTATTCCTCGCCCATATCCGGCACGCCGACGGCGTGGAAACCCGCATCGACGTGGATGACTTCGCCGGCAATCGAGTGGCCGATATCGGAGAGGAGATAGAGCGCTGCGCCTGCGACGCCTTCCATGCGCGTGTCTTCCTTCAGCAGAGACATGTCGCGGCCGGTGCCCATCAGCGACTTGCCGCCGCGAATGCCGGCCAGAGAGAGCGTGCGCATGGCGCCGGCAGAGATCGCGTTGACGCGGATGCCTTGTGGGCCGAGGTCACGCGCGGCGTACCGGGTGGACGCTTCCAGCGCGGCTTTGGCGACGCCCATGACGTTATAAGACGGAACGGTGCGTTCAGCGCCGAGATAGGTCATGCAGATGATCGCGCCGCCATCCGGCATCATTTCAGACGCGCGGCGCGAACAGTCGATGAAGGAATAGACCGAGATGTCCATGGCACGGCGGAAGCCTTCGCGCGTGGTATTGGCGACCATGGAGCCCTGCAGCTCGTCCTTGCCGGCAAAGGCGATGGAATGGACCAGGAAGTCGATCTTGCCCCATTTGTCCTTGATGGCCGCGAAGGCGGCGTCCATGGAGGCGTCGTCGGTGACGTCCGCCGGGATCATCGTGTCCATGCCAATGGATTCGATCAGAGGGCGCACGCGGCGCTCAAGGCTCTCGCCCTGATAGGTGAAGGCGATTTCGGCGCCCTGCGCGGCTAGCTGTTTCGAGATGCCCCAAGCGATCGAGTTTCCATTGGCAACGCCCATGACTATGCCGCGCTTGCCCTTCATCAGTTCGCCTGCCGGCATATTCCAGTCGTCGGACATGTCTCTTCCTCCTGGCGGTGGTGTGTTTGATTTTGTTATCCGGGCTAGGCGCGGCGGGCGCTGAGGTCAAGCCGATGGGGCGTCGCCCGCTCGCTCTCGTCGGGGCTTAGCCTGCTGGATCGAGAATGTTCTTAAGGCCGACTTTCATGTCGAGCGCGGTGTAGACATGCTCTTCATCAACATAGACCCGGCCATCGGCAATGCCGAGATTGAGCTTGCCGCGGCGCACGCGCTTGATGTCGATGACATATTTGACGAGCTTCTTGTCCGGCGTGATCTCGCCGGTGAATTTCACTTCGCCAACGCCGAGCGCCCGGCCCTTGCCCGGAGAGCCGGACCAGCCAAGCCAGTAGCCGACCGCCTGCCACATCGCGTCGAGGCCAAGACAGCCCGGCATGACAGGGTCGCCCGGAAAGTGGCACTGGAAGAACCAGAGCTCAGGGTTGATGTCATACTCGCCGATGACCGAGCCCTTGCCAAACTCGCCGCCATCGATCGTGATTTCGGTGATCCGGTCCATCATCAGCATCGGCGGCACAGGCAGCTGCGCATTGCCGAGGCCAAACAGCTGGCCCTGGCCGGAAGAGAGAAGATCCTCGCGTGTGTAGGAGGATTTTGGCGTGTGGAAATCGTGTGGTCCGCTCATTTTTTATCCTGAATTCTTGTCGCTTACGGAAACATGCGCATGAGCCTGCCCCGATCCGGCTTGTCAAGCAAACAGGCTGGGCAGAAGCGTTGCAGGATTGCAGAGGTGGGGGTGGTTTGTGGGCGCGCCGAGGCGCTTCAAGGACTGACGCCCACTGTGGTTCGACTTCGCTCACCAT
>NZ_JBARZC010000406.1:0-2938 GCF_049649345.1 Henriciella sp.
AACATCGCATTTGGCGCAATCGGCGCTGTCGGCGATGAGGATATCATCAACGCCGCAAGCATGGCCGAGGCATGGCGCTTCCTCGAAGACAAGGGCGGCCTCAATGCGCATATCGGCCAGAAGGGCCGCTCGCTCTCAGGCGGTCAGCGCCAGCGCGTCGCGCTTGCCCGCGCGCTTGTGCGCCAGGCCCCGATCCTGCTGCTTGATGAGGCGACCTCCGCCCTCGACAGCGAAAGCGAAGGCCTCGTCCAGAAAGCCATCGCGACAGCCGCTGAAGGCCGCTCCACGCTCGTCATCGCCCACCGCCTCTCCACCATCCGCCGCGCCGATCGCATCGTCGTGATGGATGAAGGAAAGATCGTCGAACAGGGCAGCCATGAGGCGCTGGTCTCGAAAGGCGGGCTTTATGCTCGACTGGCGGAGATGCAGTTCGCCGCTCAGGCGGCGGAGTAGGCCCACGCCGATTTCCCCGGCGGAGGCCGGGGCCTTCAGAGGGAGAGACCCACTAGTTTTTGGAGTTTTGCCAGTGGCCTGTGGTTCGACTTCGCTCACCATGGCGGCCTTTTATCAAGGTCGGTAATCGCCCGGCCGAAGCTCAATTGTCCCCGAAAGCCTTCGACTTGCGGATTCGCTCTTTCAGCTTCGGCAGCAGCGGCTCGTTCGCCGCAACAATATTGCCTGTGGTCTGCACATCGCCGCCATCGATTTCCTCGACGAAGCCGCCCGCCTCGCGCACCAGCACGATACCGGCTGCGATGTCCCAGATTTTGAGGCCCCGCTCCCAGAAGCCGTCAAATCGGCCAGCGGCCACATAGGCAAGGTCCAGCGCGGCAGAGCCATAGCGCCGGATGCCGGCTGTGACCGGAGTCATCGCCGCGATTTCCACGGAAAACTGGCGGTGGGCCGCTTCGCCCTTGCCGATCCAGGGCGTGCCCGTCGCGAACACGGCTTCTTCCATCCGCTTGCGGCCCGCAACGATCAGCTTGCGCTGGTCGAGCCAGGCGCCGCGGCCGGTCTCGGCCCAGAAAATCTCATTCTTGGCGACGTCATAGACCACGCCTGTCAGCAGCTTGCCCTCGCGCTCCAGACCGATGGAGACCGCATAGTGCGGCTGGCCATGCAGGAAATTCAGCGTGCCGTCGAGCGGGTCGACAATGAAGCGGTTGGACTTGTCCGTCCCTTCGACAATGCCGCGCTCTTCCATGACGAAGCCATAGCCGGGCCGGGCCTTTGACAGGCTGTCATAGATGATGTCCTCGGCGCGGTGGTCGGCGTTGGAAACAAAGTCCGCCGGCCCCTTCTTGGAGATCTGCAGATGCTCCACCTCCCCGAAATCACGCGCGAGCGAGCGGCCCGCCAGACGGGCAGCATTGATCATCACGGTTCCAACGGGGGAGGGTTTGGACATGTCTGTTCCTAGTCGGCGCGTTTGAGGTAGGTCGTATCGGAGGTCTGGACGACAATGCGCTCGCCTTGGCCGACGAAAGGCGGGACCATGACGCGGATGCCATTCTCGCAGGTCGCTGGCTTGAAGCTGTTGGCCGCTGTCTGGCCTTTGACGACAGGCTCTGTCTCTTCAATCGTCAGGATCACCTGGTCCGGCAGGGAGATACCGATCGGCTTTTCCTCATAGAATTCGATGACGACGACCATTTCGCTCTGCAGGAAGACTTCCTGCTCGCCGATGAAATCCTTCTGGATCTCGATCTGCTCAAAGGTCTCCTGATCCATGAATGCATGCGCCTCGCCGGCATCGTAGAGATACTGATAGTCTTTCTGCTCGAGACGGACCTTCTCGACAGTCTCCGAAGAGCGGAACCGCTCATTCAGTTTCGAGCCATTGAGGAGGTTGCGCAGTTCGACCTGGTTGAAGGCCCCGCCCTTGCCGGGCTTGACCGAATTGGTCTTTACAGCGCGCCAGATCGAACCCTGATGCTCGATAACATTGCCTGGCTTGATTTCGTTTCCATTGATCTTGGCCATGGAGAGGCTCCTATATCCTGTGGGCGCGGGCCTAGCCGGGGGATGGGGTCCGGTCAAGCAGCCGCGCGCTGCTGATATGGACACACGCTGAATATTCAGTTTATTTCAGGGCTTACCGGGCGCGATGCAAGCCAAGGGGCAGCCAATGAACATGATCTCGAACTTTCTGAGCTTTGAAAAGCCAATGGGCGAGGTGCTGACCAAGTTCCTTTTCTATGTCGGCATCATCCTCATCATCTTCTGGGGCCTGCGCTCGCTCTGGCACTGGATCACCTGGTTCGACAATGACTGGGACGAAGCGCTCTGGGGCGTGATCTGGACGCCGATCGCCGTGATCCTGCGCCTGCTCATTCTGCGCGTGGCGTCGGAGTTTGTGCTGGCCGTGCTGCGGATGGACAAGCCGAAGGTTTAAACACCCACCCTAACGCGACCAGTCCCGTCATCCCGGAAAAGCCGTCAGGCTTTATCCGGGATCCAGAACGGCGCACATCCCTTGGTGCCGGGTCTCACTTTGTTCGCCCGGGATCACAAAGTGGCGCTCAGGAAAATGCTTCCGCCGCCTGATCGAGCGCCGCATTGAACGCCTCAACGGCCGCTTTCGGCCCCGCTTCATGTGACCAGACCGCTGAGCTCACCGCCACAAAGTCTGCCCCTGCCAGCGAAATATCCTTCGCCCGATCAGCCGTGATACCGCCAATCGCCACACAGGGCAGCTCCATCACGGCCTGCCACCATTCGAGAAGCTCTGGCTCGGCCGGCACGGTGTCGGCCTTGGTTTCTGTCGGGAAGAAGGCGCCGAAGGCGACATAGTCTGCGCCCTGCTCGCCGGCTTCCATCGCCACATGACGGGAATTCTTCGCCGTCGCGCCGATGATCAGGTCCTTGCCGAGCTGTTTGCGGGCCTCTTTCACGCGCATGTCCATCGCGCCGAGGTGCACACCGTCCGCGCCGACCC
>NZ_JBARZC010000407.1:0-4275 GCF_049649345.1 Henriciella sp.
CCGAGCGCGCGGATCATCGCGACATAGAGGTCAGAGTTCTGCACGCGGATCTTCATGCCATTCATGTCTTCGGGCAGCAGGATCGGCTTTTCCGTGTTGTAGAAGCTGCGTTCACCGGAATCGTAGAAACAGAGGCCGATAAGGTTATGCGGCTCCAGCGAAGCGAGGATGGTCTCGCCGATCTCGCCGTCGAGCGTCGCATGAAGATGGTCCTGCGAGCGGAACAGGAAGGGCAGAGACGGGATCGTCGTCATCGGCTCGATGGCATTGAGCGGGGCGAGATTGACGCGGTTGAGGTCGAGCCCGCCAAAGGTCGTGATTTCCAGCGTGTCGCGTTCCGAGCCGAGCTGGCCGCCGGCATAGATACGGATATCGAGCCGCCCGTCTGTCTCCTCGCGCAACAGCTTGGCCATGTGCTTGACGGCCTGCACGGTCGGATAATCGGCCGGGTGCGTGTCTGACGATAGCAGCGGCCGGGATTGGCCCTGGCTGCAGCCGGCAAGCGCCAGGCCAGCGCTGCCTGTCGCCAGAACAGCCCGCCGGGACAGTTGGAACGGTGTGGTCAAAGCGTCACCCCCCTCTTCCAGATGGCGATGGAGCGCTCGCCATTGATCTCGTTTCGGGTCTGCTTGCCCGAGGCGATGTCGACAAGGGCGTGTAGGAACGCCCCGGTCACATCGCCCCGACCCCCGGCACTCAGGATCTGGCCGGCGTCGAAATCGATCCAGCCAGGCTTGCGCTCTGCAAGCGCGGTATTCGAAGAGATTTTGACGGTCGGCACAGGAAAGCCAAGCGGCGTGCCGCGGCCTGTCGTGAACAGGATGAGCGTGGCCCCGGCGGCCGTGAGCGCTGTGGAGGAAACCGCATCATTGCCAGGCGATTCCAGGAGGGTGAGGCCGGGCGTGCGAACGCGCTCTGCATAGCGCAGAACGTCAGTGACAGCGGCCTGCCCCGACTTCTGGACGGCGCCGAGGGATTTTTCCTCAAGGGTCGTGATGCCGCCAGCCTTGTTGCCTGGCGAGGGGTTCTCGCTGACAGGCTGGTCGTGGTCGATGAAGTATTGCTTGAAACTGCTCACAAGCGCGGCGATGGCGTCGAAAACCTCCCTCGAGGCCGCGCGCTGCATCAGCAGGTGTTCGGCGCCGAAGATTTCCGGGATTTCGGTCAGGATGGCCGAGCCGCCTGCCCCGGTGACCCAATCGGCTGCATCACCGACCAGCGGGTTGGCGGTCAGCCCGCTCAGCGCGTCCGATCCGCCGCATTTGAGGCCGATGACGAGGTCGCTGACTGGGCAATCGGTGCGCTCATCGGCGCCAGCGATCGCCATGAGGTCGCGGACTGCAGCGACGCCCTCCTCGATCTCATCAGCGGAGGTCTGGGCAATCAGGACGCGCAGGCGGTCTGCCGGAATATCCTCCGCCACGGCGAGCAGCGCATCGGCCTGATTGTTTTCGCAGCCAAGCCCGACCACCAAAATGCCGCCAGCATTCGGGTGCTGGGCGAGCGAGGCGAGGATTTGCCGGGTGGCGCCGAGATCATCGCCGAGCTGCGAGCAGCCGAACACATGCGGAAAGGCGGTAACGGCGTCGACAGAGCCTGAAAGGTCGCGTTCGGCCCGCCGTGCGATCTGCTCACAAACATTCGCGACACACCCGACCGTCGGAATGACCCAGATTTCGTTACGCGTGCCGACGCGGCCATTGGCGCGCCTGAAGCCTTTGAAATTCCGCGTGTCCGGCGCAGCGTTCCTGACGGCGTGAACGCCCTCAAAGCTGTACTCCGCCGTGCCGGTAAGCGTCGTGCGGACATTGTGCGTGTGGACGTGGTCGCCGGGCGTTATCGCCTCGGTGGCACGGGCAAAGACTTCGCCGAAGCGGAGGACCGGATCGCCTTCGCCATGCGGTGTGAGCGAGAATTTGTGATAGGCGGGAATATCTGCGCGCAGCGTGACGGGATCAGCATCGACCGGAACCCTCTCACCCTTGGAGAGATCGCGCAGGGCGACAGCGACCGTATCGCTTGCATTCACGCGAATGGCCTGCTTCAAGCCTGTCGTCGTCTGCACCTCTTCAGCGCTGGTCTGCACGCCCGTTTCTCCCCTGCTGCACCCGTGTTCCGCGCGCTAATTATATCGTATGACCTCTTGTATGGTAACCGGTGTCATTGTAAACGCAAGAGGCATTTAATAGGTCGTGCAGGACGGCCCTGACAGGGAAAGACTTCGCCATGGCTGACACATTTCAAAAAGGCACCTCACTGGTTCACGAGGATCGCCTGTTCCCTGCCAATCTCGATATGCGGGACATTGCGCGCCGTCTTTACAGCGAGGTCAAGGACCTTCCGATCATCAGCCCGCACGGCCACACCGATCCGAGCTGGTTTGCGAACAATGCCCCCTTCGGCAATCCGGCAGAGCTGCTGCTCGCGCCCGACCATTACATCTATCGAATGCTCTACGGTCAGGGTATCAGCCTCGACGCGCTGGGCGTGCCGAGCAAGGCCGGCAATCCGGACACCGATCCGCGCGAAGCCTGGCGCATCTTTGCTGAAAACTACTACCTTTTCCGGGGAACGCCGTCGCGGCTATGGCTCGATCATGTGTTCAATGAGGTTTTCGGGCTGAGCGAGCCGCTCGATGGCTCGACCGCTGACGCCTATTACGATGTGATCAACACCGCCCTGCAATCGGACGCCTACCGTCCCCGCGCCCTGTTTGACCGGTTCAATATCGAGCTTCTGGCAACGACCGAATGCCCGACCGATACGCTCGACCACCACAAGACCATCCAGTCTTCCGGCTGGGGCGGGCGCGTCATCTCTGCCTATCGCCCGGACGCCGTGATCGACGCCGATCATGAGCGCTTCCAGGCTGCCCTCGACGAATTCGCTGACATCACAGGAGAGGAGACGCGCAGCTGGACGGGCTATCTCGCCGCGCACCGAAAGCGCCGCGAAGACTTCAAGGCGATCGGCACGACCTCCTCAGACCACGGTCATCCCACGGCCTTCACCGCCGACCTCGGCGCCGCCGAAGCCGAAGCCCTTTTCGACAAGGTTGTCGCCGGCAAAGGCACGGCGAAAGACCATGAGCTGTTCCGCGGCCAGATGCTGACCGAGATGGCACGCATGAGCGTCGATGACGGGCTTGTCCTTCAGATTCATCCTGGCTCCTGCCGCAACCATAATGGACCACTCTTCCAGAGCCATGGCCGCGACAAGGGCGCCGATATTCCGATGCAGACCGACTATGTTCACGCGCTGCGGCCCCTGCTCAACGCGTTCGGCAATGATCCGAGGCTGTCGATCATCGTGTTCACACTGGATGAGACGTCCTATTCGCGCGAACTTGCACCGCTGGCAGGCCACTACCCTGCCCTGAAGCTCGGCCCGGCCTGGTGGTTTCATGACAGCCCGGAAGGCATGCGCCGCTTCCGCGAACAGACGACAGAGACCGCCGGCTTTTACAACACGGTCGGCTTCAATGACGACACGCGCGCCTTCCTCTCGATCCCGGCCCGCCATGATGTCGCCCGACGCGTCGATTGCAGCTTCCTCGCCCGGCTCGTCGCCGAACACCGCCTGCGCGAAGACGAGGCCCAGGAACTTGCCCGCGCGCTCGCCTATGACCTCGCCAAGGCGGCTTACAAGCTCTAGCGGTTGGCCTTCACGAGCCGGTCAAGAGGGATGCGCGTCAGCTCGATCCGCTCCTTGTTGGTCGCATAAGCCACATAAAGATGGCCTTCGTGAACGAGGCTTTTCGGGTACGAATAGCCAAGCCGTTTGTAGCGCCCATCGAACTGCATGGGCGGCAGATCTTCCAGACCGGTGCGTAGCGTGTAGGCACGGTCGAACCTGTACCCATCTTCGCTGAGCGACAGCACGAGAGGATAGCGCCGCCTGTCGCGGCGTGGATTGTTGACGCGAAAGGCGGTGCCGCCCGGCAAATTGCCAGCGCTCTGTTTGGAGCGGGAGTCGGGGAAGTCAGAGAGAACAGGCCGCGTCCAGCACAGGCCATTATCATGGCTTTCGGACACGAGCGTGGCGCCGCTGCCCGTCTGGTCGCGGAAAACCATGACGATGGTGCCATCAGGTGTGAGATACCAGCTCGGTTCGAGTTCGCGGCTGACATTGCCATCGTTGGGCAAATTCTCCATCTCGCCGCGTCTCCATCCGGTCCGTCCGAGCGGATCAGAAGTTGTGTGAGGCGCGGCGATCAGACCGGGCTGAACATGGAAGGTCGTCAGGATGCGCCCATCCGGCAAGGCCCGCATATCC
>NZ_JBARZC010000408.1:0-3579 GCF_049649345.1 Henriciella sp.
CGCCGATCCTTGTGTCGTATGTTGCAATGATGGACCCACGTGACGGCATGCCGACCCGTGTCGGTTTCAAGACAGACGAGCATGGCCGCAAGACGCGCTATGCCACGCGTTCGGGGGAGTCGATCGATGTCTAAGAATTACGAACCCCGTCTGAAGACGAAGTACGACAAAGAGATCCGCGGCAAGATGCAGGAGCAGTTCAACTACTCCAACGAGATGCAGGTGCCGAAGCTCGACAAGGTTGTGATCAATATGGGTGTCGGCGAAGCTGTTGCCGATTCCAAGAAGATCAAGACCGCACTTGCCGAGCTTGAGAAGATCGCTGGCCAGAAGCCTGTGCCGACGAAGGCCCGCAAGTCGATTGCCGGCTTCAAGCTTCGCGACGGCATGGTTATCGGTGCCAAGGTTACCTTGCGCCGCGACCGGATGTTCGAGTTTCTCGATCGTCTGACCAACATGGCGCTGCCACGTGTGAAGGACTTCCGGGGCCTGAACGGCAAGAGCTTTGACGGCCGCGGCAACTTCGCCATGGGTCTCAAGGAGCAGATCGTGTTCCCTGAGATCAACTATGACGATGTCGAAGATATTCGCGGTATGGACATCATTGTCTGCACCACCGCTGAAACGAACGAAGAAGCCAAGGCGCTGCTTGCGCATTGTGGCTTCCCGTTCCGGAACTAGCGCTTGAGGACGAAACGAAATGGCTAAGAAAAGCGCAATTGAGAAGAACGAAAAGCGTCGCCGCATGGTCGCAAAGTATGCTGCCCGCCGCGCGAAGCTGAAAGCATTGGCGATGGATGAGGATCTGCCGCTGGAAGAGCGTTTCCAGGCTCGCCTGAAACTGGCCGAGCTTCCGCGCAATTCCGCGCCGAACCGCGTTCGTAACCGCTGCCAGGTCACAGGCCGTCCGCGTGGTTATTATCGCAAAATGAAAATGTCGCGTATCGCACTTCGCGAACTCGGCTCGCTTGGCATGGTGCCAGGCCTCGTGAAGTCCAGCTGGTAGGAAAGGAGGACCAAGATGAACATTTCCGATCCCCTTGGCGATCTCCTGACCCGTATCCGCAATGCGCAGATGCGTGGCATGACGAAGGTCGTCTCGCCGTCTTCAAAACTGCGGATCCGCGTTCTCGACGTGCTGCAGAGTGAAGGCTACATCCGTGGCTACACGGAAGTTGAAAAAGACGGTCATCGCAATGTCGAGATCGAGCTTAAGTATTATGATGGCGCGCCTGTCATCTCCGAGATCCGCCGGGTCTCGAAGCCGGGCCGCCGGGTCTATTCGTCGGTGAACGATCTGCCGCTGGTCCGCAACGGGCTGGGTATCTCCATTCTCTCAACGTCCAAAGGTGTCATTTCCGATGCCGTGGCGCGTAATGAGAATGTTGGCGGCGAAGTTCTCTGCCGGGTATTCTAGGACGAGGATGAACTGACATGTCCCGTATTGGAAAACTCCCAATTGAAGTCCCGAACGGCACGACCGTTACTGTGGACGGCAACAAGGTCGAAGCGAAGGGGCCGAAAGGTCATCTGGCATTCACCGTATCCGAGCTGGTTTCGGCTGAGCTCAAGGATGGTGAAGTCCAGATCATGCCGCGCAAGGATTTCGTCGAGCAGGCAAATGCCCGCATCAAGGCGAATGACGAGAAGGGCAAGAAGAAAATGACCTTCGCTGAGGCGCTGGACCCGAAAGTCCGTACCCAGTGGGGCACCGCTCGCGCCAACGCTGCGAACGTCATCGAAGGGGCCACGACCGGCTTCTCCAAGACGCTCGAACTGGTCGGCGTCGGCTATCGCGCCCAGATGCAGGGCCAGGACCTGAAACTGTCGCTCGGCTATTCGCACGATGTGATCTTCAAGGCTCCTGACGGCATCAATCTCGAAGCGCCGAAGCCGACCGAGATCATCGTTTCGGGCGCAGACAAGCAGGCTGTCGGCCAGGCTGCCGCTGAAATCCGCCAGTTCCGCAAGCCCGAACCTTTCAAGGGCAAGGGTGTGCGCTACCAGGGCGAATATGTCCGCCGCAAGGAAGGCAAGAAGAAGTAATCGCCATGAAGACGACACGCGAAAAATCACTCCGCCGCGCCCAGCGCAACCGTGGAAAGCTCCGCAAGCTCGCCAATGGCAAGCCGCGTCTTTCGGTTGCCCGTTCGCACAAGAATATCTCGGCCCAGATCATCGATGATGAGAAGGGTCTGACGGTTGCCGCGGCCTCGACGCTCGAAAAAGACCTCCGCGGCAAGCTGGAGTCGACGAGCGATACCGCAGCTGCCCAGCGCATTGGCGAGCTCATTGCAGAGCGTGCCAAGAAAGCCGGCGTCGAAGACGTCGTTTTTGATCGCGGCAGCTATATGTTCCACGGCCGGGTGAAAGCCTTGGCAGAAGCCGCCCGCGAGGGCGGCCTGAAGTTCTAGGAGTCCGATATGGCAGACCAACAGGGCAGAGGTCGCGGCCGCGGACGCGGACGCAACGACCGCCAGGAAGAGCAAAGCGAATTTGTCGACAAGCTCGTCGGCATTAACCGCGTTGCCAAGACGGTGAAGGGCGGCAAGAATTTCGGTTTCGCCGCGCTCGTCGTTGTCGGTGACCAGAAAGGCCGTGCAGGCTTCGGCAAGGGCAAGGCCCGCGAAGTTCCTGAAGCGATCCGCAAGGCAACTGAAGATGCCAAGCGTAACATGGTTCGCGTCGCGCTTCGTGAAGGCCGCACGCTGCATCATGACGGCAAGGGCCGTTGGGGCGCTGGCAAGGTCGTTCTTCGTGCAGCGCCTCCTGGTACCGGCGTGATCGCTGGCGGCCCGATGCGCGCTGTCATGGAAGTCCTCGGCATCCAGGACGTTGTCGGCAAGTCAACCGGCTCGTCCAACCCCTACAACATGGTTCGGGCGACGTTCCAGGCGCTCAAGGAACAGGCAAGCCCGCGTTCCATCGCTTCGAAGCGTGGCCTGAAAGTCCAGGATATTGTTGGCCGCCGCACCGATGGTGCGTCTGAAGCCGGCATTTCCGAGACTGCCTGATTTAGAAAAGGGATCTGATCATGGCCAAGAAGAAATCAGACACGATCACGGTTCGCCAGACAGGCAGCCCGATCCGTCGCAAACCCCAACAGCGTCAGACGCTTGTCGGTCTCGGTCTTAACAAGATCGGCCGTGAGCGCGAACTGACCGACACCCCGGCCGTGCGTGGCATGATCGCCAAGGTGTCTCACCTTATTGAAGTCGTAGAAGAGTAGGCGTATAGGGGCGACCCTTCGATACGCCAGTCAGGAATAGACCGATGAAACTCAACGAACTCTCCCCACATGCGGGATCGACCCAGAACCGCCATCGCGTGGGCCGCGGCGTCGGCTCTGGCAAGGGCAAGACTGGCGGTCGCGGTGTCAAAGGCCAGAAGGCCCGTTCAGGCGTCGCCCTGAATGGCTTCGAAGGCGGCCAGATGCCGATCTATATGCGTCTGCCGAAGCGTGGCTTCACCGCGCGCAGCTCCAAGGATCATGCCTGGGTCAACCTCGGCCGCCTCACCAAGGCAATCGAGGCAGGAAAGATCAAAGCGGACGACATCACCGAAGAGACGCTTGTCTCC
>NZ_JBARZC010000409.1:0-1770 GCF_049649345.1 Henriciella sp.
GTGTGGATTATCGAGAGTCGAGAAAGACTCCGGATTTTGGAGAGGTGATGAGCGAAAACCCGCTTGAAATGCAGGCCGTTACGAAACGATTTGGCTTCTTCACGGCTGTCAAAAATCTCAGCCTGACGGTTCCGACGGGATCAATTGTCGGCTTCCTCGGCCCGAATGGCGCCGGCAAGTCGACAAGCCTGCGTATGGCGCTGGGCGTGCTGAGCCCGGATCAGGGCGAGGTTCGCCTGTTCGGAGGCCCGCCCAATATTCAGACGCTCAAGCGTGTCGGGTTCCTGCCGGAAGAGCGCGGCCTTTACAAGAAGATGAGCCCGCGCGCCATCATCTCCTATTTTGCACGCCTGAAAGGCATGAGCGCCAGCGACAGCCGCAAGCGCGCCGACGAGCTGCTCGAAGTCATGGGGCTGGAAAATTTTGGCCGCCAGCGCATTTCCAAACTCTCCAAAGGCATGGCGCAGAAGGTCCAGATCCTCTCAGCGCTGGCCCACAGGCCTGAATTTCTGATCCTCGACGAACCCTTCTCCGGCCTCGATCCGGTCAACCAGCAGGGGCTCGAGGACATGATCATCGAGGAGCACAAGCGAGGCGCGACGATCCTGTTCTCCACCCATGTCATGGAGCATGCCGAGCGGCTCTGCGATTCCATTGTCATGATGGCGCGCGGGCGCAAGGTTTTCGATGGCACGCTGGACGAGGCCTTCGGCGCGCTCGGCCGGGCGGCGCTTATCGGTGTCGAGGATGGCTTTGACCTGCACAGCGCCATTGCGCCGAAGGGCTTCGCCGAGAATGAAAAACTGGACGGGTACTGGCGTGTTTCTCTGCCGCCCGGACGCGATGCGCAGGACGCCCTGCGCGCTGCGATTGAAGCGGGCGCCCCGATTACAAGTTTCCGCCCCGAAGATGCGCGCCTGCGTGATGTCTTCGTCTCGCTGGTCTCCGATGCCGAGGCTGAGGATCTGAAACAGACGCTCGCAACGGGAGCCAAGGAGGCCGCGGCATGATAAGGTCGATCTATCTCGTCGCGCGCCGCGATTATCTTGGTTATGTGCAGGCCTGGGGCTTCTGGCTCGGCCTCCTGCTCACACCCGTCCTGATGGGCGTCGGCATGATGGCGCCGACCTGGGCGGCCAATTCGCAGCCGACGCGCTATTATACCGTCATAGAACAGGGCAGCGACTTTACCGACGCCCTGCGCGGCGAGCTTCAGCAGGACCGGCTGATGATGGCGCGGATGACGCTTGACCCCGGCATCATGATGAATGGTGAGCCCAACGCTGCGGTGCAGGCCTTCGACAACGCGATTGAGCGCGGCCTCAGCGTTGATGAAGCGCTCGACGAAGCCGGCGGCGCGCAGGTCAGCCTGCCACAGTCCGATTTCATCGCCGTGCCGCCGCCGGCCGAGACCGAAGACGCGATCCGGCCCTATCTTCTGGGCGACGCCCTAGTCGAAACCGCGAACGGGCCTCAGCCGCTCTTTGCCGCGATCTTCGTGCCCGAGGGCGATGGCGAGATCGAGTATTGGAGCGAGAATGTCACGACTGATGCCTTGCTCAACCGGGTCCGGGCAGCAGAGCGCAATCTTACCGAGCGCAGGGTGTTTGAGGCGGCCGGTGTCAGCCCGCGTATTCTGAGCGAGGCGGAAAACCAGAGGCGTCAAATTACCGAACGCCGCGCAAGACCGGCGTCTTCGGATTCAGGCTCTCAAGTCACCATGGCCGACAAGGCGCCCTTCTACGCGGCGGTGTTCATGGCCTTCCTGCT
>NZ_JBARZC010000410.1:0-8845 GCF_049649345.1 Henriciella sp.
CCGCCTGCACATCCGCATGAAGAATGACCGGCACATCCTGACCTTCCATTACCGAACCGGCGAGACCGAAGCCTGGCGGAAGATGGACGTGCAGATGGAAGTCTCAGGCTACCACCACAATGTGGCCTATGACTTTCTGAGCCTGCGGCCGGCGATCTATGCTGCCGGTCGGAACGCGGCGCATTTCGACCGCGTCAGCTATCGCGCGCTCGGCTATTTCCAGGCGAGACCGCGTGCGTCCTAGTCAGCCTTGCGGAAGGGGACGAGCTTGCAGGTGATTTCATGTGCGCCGCCAAGCGTCACGCTCGCTTCATCGCCTGCATAGGCCTGGTGGACGCCTGTTGCCGCGCCGGTCAGAATTTTCATGCCGGCCTTCATGGGATGTCCCCGCTGGGCCGTGTTCTCAAGGGCGTATCTGACTGATTCAAGCGGTCCGCCAGGCATGCCGACTGGCGCAGATGTGCCGACGACGCGGCCATTGATGCGGGTCTCGAAAGTCCAGGATTCGATCTTCAGCGCTTGCCAGCCGGGAATTTCATCGCCGAGGATCAGGCCGCGATTGTTGCCGAAGTCACTGATCGTGACGAGCGGGCCGTGATCATTGATTTCGGGAAACGGGCTGCTGGCGATCTCGATACCGACATGAAGCGACGCGACAAGGGCGCGCGCATCATCGAGCGTGAAATGCGTTTTTCTGGAGGGCACGTCCTCTGAGATAATTGCGGTCACTTCGCCCTCGACGGCGGCAAAGCCGGAGGCAAAGACCGGCATGTCGATCACGCTGCCATTATAGTCGTGTGTATATGTGGAATAGACCGGGCCTACGAGGCGCGTGACATCGAGCGTCTTGCGCCAGTCGCCATTGATGCCGCCAACCTTCCATCCTGTCAGCCGATCAGGAAAGGCATCCATCGCGGCGTCCTGAATTGCATAGGCTTCTTCAAGTGTTCCGGGCTTGGTGCCGGGATAGGCAGGGAGGGCAAGGCCGTCCGTTCTCGCCCTTACGAAGGCTTTTGCTCGCATGTCCGCGACTCCTGACCCTTTTACTGTACTTTGCATTCCCGCCTCCCTGACCCAGTGACATATTGCTCTTCTAGACAGTTAAGGAAACCGGTGTCATAACCTGTCTATATACATTAAATGGGAAGTGGCCAAGCCTTTATGGAGCCATAATCTCAGCAAGACTTCGAGGGAGACAATGATGAAGCAAAGCAGCAGGAAATTCGCAGGACTGGCAATGGCCGCAGGGGTATTGTTTGCGTCATCGGCTTGCGCCCAGATGCCGGCCGCGAACACCGGCGCCGCAGAGTCTGCGGACGCCTCAGCCTTTGCGTCCGAGCGGATGGAGCCGGCGAAGGCCTGGGAATACGGCGCCCCGCTTCTGGCCAGAGACATCACGAATGGCGGCGCTGGCGGTGACATCATCCGGGTGACGTCGCTGGCCTCGAGCGGCCCGGGTACGTTGAGGGACGCGCTATCTCAATCAGGCCCGCGCATCATCGTCTTCGAAGTGGCCGGCGTGATTGATCTGGCAGGCGACAATATCGCCATTCGCGACCCCTTCGTGACGATCGCAGGACAGACGGCGCCGTCTCCTGGTGTTACGCTGGTCAAGGGCGGCCTGGTCATTAGCGGGCATGATGTGATCGTGCAGCACCTCCGCATCCGGCCGGGGGATCTCGGCGAGGCGCCGCGCTCCGGACGCGACATCGATGCGATCACAACGTCTTCGGCCTACAATGTCGTCGTCGACCACTGCTCACTCTCCTGGGCGACAGATGAGAACCTGTCGGCTTCAGGGCCGCGCTTTACAGGGGAATCCGAGGCAGACTGGAGAGAGGGCACATCGCACAACATCCTGTTTTCGCAGAATATCGTCGCAGAGGGCCTGGCTCATTCCACCCATGCCAAAGGCGAGCATTCGAAGGGCTCGCTCATTCATGACAATGTCTCGGACATTGTCATCTACGCCAATCTCTACACCTCGAACTATGAGCGCAGCCCGCTCTTCAAGGGCGGTGTGCAGGGCGCGGTGATCAACAACCTTATCTATAATCCGGGCCAGCGCGCGGTTCAGTATAATCTGCAGGACCTGGAATGGGGCGATGTTCCGCCTGTGCTTGGACGGATGGATCTGATCAATAACGCCTTGCGCGCCGGGCCGTCGACCGAAGAGGGCCTGCCGCTTCTCATGATTGGCGGCACAGGCAACCTGTCGGTTCACATGTCCGGCAATCAGGCGCATGACCGCTGGGGCGGCGACCTGCCAACGCTCGGCCGCTATACGAGTAATCCCACCGAGATTATCGAGACGGATGCACCGCATTTCAGCTGGAGCGGCCTCGACGTGCTTCCGACAGAAGAGGTGGAGACCTATGTGCTCGCCCATGCTGGCGCGCGCCCCTGGGACCGGGATGTAAATGATGTGCGCGTGCTCGCCGATGCGGCAGAAGGGCGGGGCGGTATCATCGATAGCCAGGAAGAGGTTGGCGGATATCCCGACTTTCCACAGGTCAGCCAGGCGTTCGACGCTGATCGATGGAACCTTGAGACGATGGCACCAAAGGCAGACAGCGCGCTCGATGCAGAGGCGGGCGCTCGGGGCACCTGATTTGTGCGCTTTCGGAGACTAGCTTAATACAGGGTCCAGAAAGCAAAACCGGAGACTGACTTGGCCAAGACTGATGACATGAAGCCCGGTTCTGGCCAGGACGGGTCGGCCATCTCGGGCCGCATCACGATCAATGACATTGCGCGGCTTGCAGAAGTCTCAAAGAAAACAGTGTCCCGGGTGCTCAACAACCACCCTCTGGTCAAGGATGAGACGCGCAAGCGCGTCAAGGCGATCATGGACGAGCATGGTTACTCTCCCGATCCGCAGGCGCGCGCACTCGCCTTTCGCCGGTCCTTCCTGATTGGCCTCGCCTACGACAATCCGAGCCCGCAATATGTGGTCAACATGCAGCGCGGCATTCTAGACGCGCTGGAAGGGACGGACTATCAGCTCGTTCTGCAGCCGGTCGACCGCCAGGACCCTGATTATATTGGAAAGATTGAGCGCTTTGTTGAGCGCCACAGGCCGACCGGCCTGATCATGCCGCCGTCGGTTTCAGAGGATGACGCGGTGGCGGAAATGCTGGTCAAGCATAATTGCGACTTCATCAGGATCGCCTCGGTGGACCTTGATGAACCGGCCAGGTTGGTGCGTACCCATGATGCAGAGGGGGCCGCGCAGGCGGCCCGCCATCTTGCCAATCTGGGTCACAAGCAGATCGCCCACATTCATGGCCCGCGGTCCTTCCGCTCGGCCCATGAACGCTTGTTCGGCTTCCGTCAGGGGCTGTCGGAATTCGGCATCGAACTCAGCCCGAGCCTGACTATTGAAGCGGGCTACACCTTCGATTCCGGTGTCCATGCGGCTGACAATCTTCTGTCGCGGCCTGACAGGCCGACAGCCATTTTTACCGGTAATGATGAGATGGCGATCGGTGTTTACACGTCTGCCCGCAATGCCGGCCTGCGCGTGCCGGAAGACCTGTCAATTGTCGGATTTGATGACACACCCATGGCCAGCCGGATCGCGCCGGCCCTCACCACGGTTCGCTTGCCGATCCGTGAGATGGGACAGGAAGCAGCAAGGGGGCTGATGCGCCTCGTTAGCGAGGCGGGCAACAAGCGCAATGACAGTTTCAAGCCGGAGATCATTGTTCGCCGGTCCACGGCTCGGCCAAGTTAGAAGTACGGTTGATAGAGCCGGGTTAGAGTGTTATGACACCGGTTACCAAAACTGACGCTGAAGGAAGCTCACATGAACATCGCCCTCATTATCGAAAACAGCCAGGCCGCAAAAAACGGCATCGTTCATGACGCGCTCAAGTCCGTGGTCGATCCGCTCGGCCACACAGTGCATCACTACGGCATGTACACGCCGGAAGACAAAGCGCACCTGACCTATCCGATGATCGGCATTCTCGCAGGTATTCTGATCAATTCAAAAGCCGCCGACTTCATCGTGACCGGCTGCGGAACGGGCATGGGCTCCAACCTCGCCTGCAATGCTATGCCGGGCATTTTCTGCGGCCTCGTAATCGACCCGACCGACGCCTTCCTGTTCGGCCAGATCAATGACGGCAATGCGATCTCCATGCCGTATGCCAAAGGCTTCGGCTGGGCGGCAGAGCTCAATCTCCAGGACTGTTATCGCAAGCTGTTCGAAGTCGAGCGCGGCGTCGGCTATCCCAAAGAGCGCGCCGCTGTCATGGCCGAAAACCGCGGCGTCCTCAGCAAGCTCAAGGAAGCCTCCTGCAAGGACATGCTGACGGTTCTGAAATCGGTGGACCAGAATCTGCTGAAGACCGCCATTTCAGGCGAAAAGTTCCAGGACCAGTTCTTCCCGAACTCGCAGGATCAGGAGATGTCCGACTATCTGAAGGGCGTGCTCGCATCCTGATCGAGCCCGTCTCGAACCCTACACACCTCACCTGTCCGGAGGGCATATGAGCCGCAATCCTTTCGATCTTGAAGACAAGGTCGCCATCGTTACCGGGGCCAATACAGGTCTCGGCCAGGGCATGGCCGTCGCGCTCGCAGAGGCCGGCGCAGACCTCGCCCTGGTCGGCCGCTCAAGGCCGGAAGAAACCGTGGAGCTCGTTGAGAAGGCTGGCCGTAAGGCGCATGTCATCATGGCCGATCTTGGCAGCCTCGAGCCGGTCGACACGATCGTTGGCGAGACCCGCGAAGCGCTCGGCGGCCTCGATATTCTCGTCAACAATGCCGGCATTATCCGGCGCAATGACTCCATCGATTTCACCGAAGCAGACTGGGACGCGGTGATGGATGTGAACCTCAAGACGCTGTTCTTCCTCAGCCAGAAGGCGGCGCGCTCGATGATCGACACAAAGACACGCGGCAAGATCATCAATATCGCGTCGATGCTGTCCTATCAGGGCGGCATCCGGGTGCCGTCCTATACGGCCTCCAAAAGCGGCGTGATGGGGCTGACGCGCATCCTCGCGAATGAATGGGCTGGGCATGGTATCAATGTGAACGCCATCGCGCCCGGCTATTTCGCGACCAATAATACCGCCGCGCTGCAGGCCGACGAGACGCGCAACAGGGAAATCCTCGGCCGTATTCCGGCAGGGCGCTGGGGCGACCCGGCAGACCTTGGCGGCGCGGTCGTCTTCCTCGCCTCACGCGCCTCCGACTATGTTCAGGGCATCACCTTGCCCGTCGATGGCGGCTGGCTCGCGCGCTAGGGACATTGAGGATGGCGGGGCGCATCATCTGTTTCGGAGAACTTCTCCTCCGCTTCACCGCGCCCGGCCATGAACGCCTGATGCAGTCGCCGAAATTCGACGTTCACTTCGGCGGTGCTGAAGCCAATGTCGGCGTTTCGCTCGCCCGGTTCGGGCATGCCGTCTCCATGGTCAGCGCCCTGCCGAACAATCCGTTCGGTCACTCGATGCGCTCGGCCCTCAAGGCGCAAGGCGTCAGCACAGACAACGTCCTCTCCGGCGACGGCCGTATGGGCCTCTACTTCCTCGAAACCGGCGCTGTCCGCCGCCCGTCGCGCATTGTCTATGACCGCGCCAATTCTGTTTTCGCAGGGATGCGCGCGGATGCCTATGACTGGTCCTGCCTGCTCAAAGGCGCCGACTGGCTTCACGTTTCGGGTATCACGCCGGCGGTTGGCCCCGCGCCTTCGAAGGCAGTGCTCGGAGCGGTCAGCGAGGCCAGGTCGCAAGGCGTGAATGTTGCTTTTGACGGCAATTACCGCGAAGCGCTCTGGAAGGCGTGGGGCGGTGATGGACCGTCCGTCCTGAAAGACATACTCGCCCATGCGACGGTCGCCTTCATCAATGAACGCGACATCGCACTCCTGCTCGGCATCGATATCGAGCCGCGCGCCGACGCCATATCCCGCGCCTTCGAGACGTTTCCGGGCCTGAAGACCGTCGCAGCCACGACACGCGAGCAGGATTCGGTGTCCAACCAGACGCTGACCGGCGAGCTCTATGCGCGCGAGGGCCACTGGACCTCGCGGCCGCACGATATGGCTAATGTGGTCGACCGGATCGGCGGCGGTGATGCCTTTGCCGCTGGCGTCCTGCATGGGCTGATCGAAGGCTTCGACCCGCAGCGCACCATCGAATTTGCGACAGCCGCGAGCGCCATCAAACACTCAATTCCAGGCGACTGGAACCTGACAAGCCTCGACGAGGTCGAGGAAGCGATCAACGAAAACGGGCTCGACGTCAGACGATAGAGATCTGCCGCAGCCAACAGAGAGGCCCAGGGATGGACATCACAAGACGAACGGCCATTCTGACTACTGCAGCGGCTGCTTCATTATCATCCGGCCTCTATGCCCGCGCCGAGACAGGCACCCGCCCGGTCGACACGACAAGCGGACCCTGGCGCGGCGAGACCAACGCCTCCGGCATCCACGTCTTCAAGGGGATTCGCTACGGCGAAGACACTGCCCGCACCCGTTTTGCCAAACCCGATCCTGCCGCGCGCCGCCCCGACATCCAGACCGCAACCGGCTATGGCGCGGCCTGCCCGCAGCAATCGGACAAACCGCTGGAAAGCGAGGACTGCCTGTTCCTCAATGTCTGGACGCCGGGCCTCGGCGATGACGGAAAACGGCCAGTCATGTTCTACATCCATGGCGGGGCCTATTCGAACGGGTCCGGCTCATCAGAGCTCTATGACGGCACCCGACTGGCGGTGAAGGGCGATGTCGTGGTCATCACGGTGAACCATCGCCTCAATGCATTCGGCTATCTCTATCTCGACCGGCTTTTCCCCGGCGCCTTTCCCGACAGCGGCAATTCCGGCCAGTGGGATCTGGTCCTTGCGCTCAACTGGGTAAAACAGAATGCCGAAGCCTTTGGCGGGGATCCTGACCGCGTCATGGTGTTTGGCCAGTCCGGCGGCGGCGCCAAGATCGCTACCATGATGGCAAGTCCGGCCGCGAAAGGGCTCTTCCACGCAGCGGCCACGATGAGCGGCCAGCAGGTCACCGCCTGTGGCCCTCTCAACGGAACGGCGCGGGCGCAGCGCTATCTCGAGACGGTGGGGTTTAATTCCGTTGATGCGTTGAAGTCCGCGCCGATGGAGCAGCTGGTCGAGGGCCTTGCTGCGCGCGATCCGATCAACGACGCCCACGGCCTCTATTTCGGCCCTGTCCTCGACGAGCGCATGCTGACACGCCACCCCTTCTGGCCGGATGCGCCGGCGCAGTCGGCGAAGATACCGATGATCCTCGGCAACACGGCTGACGAGACCAAGGCCTTCCTCTGGAATGATGAGGCTTTCGCGCTGACCTGGGAGACGCTGCCGGCATACCTCGCCATCCAGATGCGCTGCGACATTCACCCTGAGCTGGTCGTGGCCAAGTATCGCGACTGGTTCCCGGAGCTCGGGCCCGCCGAGATCATGTTCAAGGCGACCACGGCGGGGCGCAGCTGGCGCGGACAGGTCGAGGAATCCGATGTGCGGGCTGCGCAGGGCGCGCCGACCTGGGTCTACCAGTTCGATCTGCCAGCCGCCGAGCGTGAGCGCGGCGCGCCGCATACGATCGATATCGAGCACGCCTTCGACAATCTCGCCCAGCCGCGCGCCATGTCCGGCACGGGCCCGACCGCGATGCGCGTGGCCGACCAGCTCTCGACCGCATTCATCCAGCTTGCCCGCACAGGCGATCCGAACCATGCGGGCCTGCCGCAATGGGGCAAGCATATGCTGCCCAATCGCGAGACCATGGTTTTCGACGCCGAGACCCGGCTGGAGAATGACCCCCGCCAGCGCGAGCGCGAACTTTTTGCCAAAGTCCCCTTCATCCAGTGGGGCACATAAGGAGACGATCCATGAAACGCTTCACGCTTCCCGCCATGGCCGGGCTGATACTGGCGGCCTGCGCCACAACTGAAGATGTCGTCATCACCGAACTCGACCTCTCGGCTCTGCCGGCGTCTGTTACCGCAGCGATCGCGGCCGAACGGCCGGATTTCGAGGTCGAGGAGGTCATGAAGAAGGTTCGCGACGGGCGCACCTATTACGATGTCGAAGGCGAATTGGGCGATGGCTCAGAGCTTGAATTCGACGTGCTGATGGAAGGCGAGAACGCCCGCATCGTCGAGATCCAGCGCGATCTGGAATGGTCCGACGTGCCAGAGGACGTGCGCACGGTGGCGCCTGACGCCAGCGACGGGGCAGAACCGGTTCGCACGATTGAAAGCACGCAGACAGACGGCGCGGTCATCTATGAATTCTTCGCAGACGGACAGCCCTCCGACCCGGCTTGGGAAGTCCGCGTGCGCGGCGGCGAGGTGGAGCTGCTAGACGAACGCTGGATGCATTGATCTGTCGGGCGGTCTTCGCGCTTGGTTTGGCGGCGGTTGCCGGGTGCGCGTCGCACAGTGCGGCGCCCGCCGGCGCGGTCAGGCTTGACGTCGCAGGATATGATGCCTCCCATCCGGCGACCCTTGGCCTCGAGGCTGCGCCGAATGCGGAACACTTCACCGTCTATCGCCCCAGCGATAGCGAGGACTTTGCCTACAATCACGGCGCGGTTCTGACAGTCTTCCAGGGCCGCTTCTACATGCATTGGCAAAGCTCTCGCCGCGATGAGGACGCGCCGGAAACGCGGGTCATGTATGCAATCAGCGAGGATGGCGAAACCTGGTCGCAGCCGCACAGTCTCGCACCAGCCCGTGCCGGCGCGGTCACGACCAATGGCGGCTGGCTGACCGATGGCAGCACGCTCGTCGCCTTCCTGAACATCTGGCCTGTCGTTGAAGACGCGCCCCGCCACGGCTTTACCGATTTTGTCGAAAGC
>NZ_JBARZC010000411.1:0-1528 GCF_049649345.1 Henriciella sp.
GTCTGATCCGTGTCGAGCTCGGTGCGCGCAATGAGCTGAGTGAAGCCGAGAACCCCGTTCAGGGGCGTGCGGATTTCGTGGCTCATATTGGACAGGAATTCTGCCTTGGCGCGCGTTGCGGCTTCGGCCTCCTCGCGCGCTGCGGCCAGCATGTCTTCGCGCTCGCGACGGTCAGTTACATCGCGCAGCGTATTTATGACTGAAACGGGCTTTCCGTCTTCATTCCGGATAATGTTCGGATTGCCTTCCAGCCAGATGACTTTGTCGTTCTTGCCCCGCACACGGTATTCGCGGCGGACATCCGGGCCAGGATCGATCCCGGCAAATTTCATCCGGCTCAATTTGATCGCCAGTGCACGGTCTTCCGGAAATACAAAATCGATTGTCCGCATGCCGACAGCCTCTTCCGGCGTGACGCCGAGTTTGGTGCAGGACGGCGAAGCATAGGTGATGACGCCGCTAATCGTGGTTTTCAGGACGATGTCGGTCGAGTGTTCGGCAAGTACACGGTATTGGCGCTCGCTCTCTTGAAGCTTCTGCTCCATCAGCTTGCGCTCGGTCACGTCACGATAGGACGAAACGACCGAATGGGGTGCGCCATCTTCGTCTCGAATGAGGGTCGGATTGCTTTCAAGCCAGAGGTGGCCTCCTCCCGCGCTCGGGGCGCGATGTTCGCTCCGGATCGTGCGCAGAGGGTCGTCATTCGTCATCAGGTCACGGATGGCATCCGAGGCAATTTCGCGGTCTTCCGGAAAAACAAAATTCTGGGCCGGCTGGCCGATCGCATCTTCCGGCCTGATTCCGAGCACGCGGCAGGATGGCGATACGAATTTGACAGTTCCATCGAGGTCGAAGTGCAGGACGATATCCGTCGAATGCTCGGCCAGCATGCGGAATTGCGCCTCACGCTCGCTCAGCTCTCTCTGGATGCGTTTTTCCTCTGTCACATCGCGAAAGACGCCAAAGAAAACATCAATGCTTCCTTCGGCGTTTTTCAGGCATTCGCCCATGGAATGCACATGCCGGTGTTCCCCATCTGACTGGCGGATCAGCGTGGCCTCAAACTCCCATCCCTGTCCTGATGCTATTGCCTGTTCGACTATGCCCGCAACGCGGTCGCGGTCCGCCTCCGCGAAGAACTGAATAGCATCCCCATAATTCGGGTCGAACTCGTCCGGGTCGACACCATGAATGACATAGACTTCCGGTGACCAGAAGACCGCACCGGTTCCGGGGGCGAGGGTCCAATGGCCGACATGCGACATCACCTCGGCCAGCCGGGCCTTGCCAAGCATCTCATTCAATTCCCGCGTCTTGCCTTTCAACCGGGATTGCGACCGTTGAAAATGCGACAGGAGGCGGCGGCGCTCTGTGACAGCTCCGGCGACAGCGAGTGTCAGGACTGAATTCACGACAAGAAAGACCTGGAGAACCAGCATCTTGGTTTCCATTCCGGCTTGCATGAGGGATGTCGGCCCTTCATCGCCCAGCGCAAATGGCAGTGAGATCGCTGTGGTCGCGAGCAAAG
>NZ_JBARZC010000412.1:0-4637 GCF_049649345.1 Henriciella sp.
GTTTCAAGAGCGCAAGCGCCGCTATTGATCCAGCCCCGTAGGCCAGAAAGTCACGCCGTTTCATTTTTTTGAATTGTCCCCGTTGATTAGGTGTCCCCACCAAAGCGTTAACTAAGTTTAATGCGCCGTCAATCGACCCAATTGCAGCGAAGCGGGGCTATTCTGTCGGCTGCAGATCGGGCGCCCTGATTTCAGGCGATATTGTGGGGTGAAACTTGCGGTATAAAATTTTTTGCAGGCTGAGATAGCTTCTGCCAATAGGTCTGCAGGCTGGGCTTGCGAAGCCTGCGGGCGAGGCCCTAGAGAACTCGCACCATGTCAGTTTTCACCCTCTTCGCGCTCGCGCTCAGCCTGTCGGTTGATGCCTTTGCCGCAGCCCTCGGCAAAGGAGCGGGTGAGCGGCAGCTCGGCCTGTTCGGTGCGCTGCGGATTGGCGCTGTGTTCGGTGCCATGGAAGCGGTCATGCCGCTCATCGGCTATCTGATAGGCCTTGCCCTGGCGAGTTGGGTTGCCAGTGTCGACCACTGGATCGCTTTCGTCCTGCTCGGCGCTGTGGGCATGCACATGATCTGGGAGGCGGCGCGCGCACCCGTCGAGGGCGCGATGGAAGACGCCATCGACCGTGTCGCTCCAGACATGCACCACAGAGGCCCGCGCTGGATCCGGCTGATACTGGCCGCGCTCGCGACGAGTATAGACGCCATGGTGGTCGGTGTCACACTGGCCATGATGGAGGTGAACATTATCGCCGCCGTCATTATTGTTGGCGTGGTGACGACCATAATGGCGACGATCGGCGTCCTGCTCGGGCGCAAGGCCGGCGAATGGCTCGGCCGCTGGGCGGAAGTGATCGGCGGGCTGGTCCTGATCGCCATCGGTGCGGTGATCCTGTGGCAGCATCTCTCGGCGGGGACATGAGGCAGGCTCGCTTGCAGCCGGCCATTGACGACGGGGTGGGCGCGCAGTAGCCCCGGCGCCTCGACCCCGAGACTGAGCAGTGTCCGATCCGCTGCCCGGCCATGAAGGAGACAATCGCCGTGGGACGCAACCGCAAGAAAAAAGGCCTGCCGACCCATGGCTGGCTCAATTTCGACAAGCCGGCTGACATTACATCAACGCAGGTCGTCGGTATTCTGAAGCGCCTCTTCGATGCCCAGAAAGTCGGCCATGGCGGCACGCTTGATCCGCTGGCGGACGGGATCCTGCCAATCGCATTCGGTGAAGCGACCAAGACTGTTCAGTGGGCGATGGACGCCGACAAGGAATATGTTTTCACCGTTGAGTGGGGCCGCACGACCGACACGCTGGACGCTGAAGGCGCGGTGATCCGAAGCTCGGATGAGCGTCCCGCTCGCGGCGCCATCGAGGACGCGCTGGAAGGTTTTGAAGGCGAGATCGAGCAGGTCCCGCCGAAATATTCGGCCATCAAGGTCGATGGCGAACGCGCTTATGACCTTGCCCGCGATGGCGAGGAGTTCGAAATCCCGTCGCGCCAGGTCATCGTTCATGAGCTGCGCCTGCTGGACGTGCCGGACGGGGATCATGCGGTGATCCATGTCCGCTCCGGCAAGGGTTTCTATGTGCGTGCGCTGGCGCGCGACCTTGCTGCAGAGCTCGGCTGCGAGGCGCATGTCTCACAGCTGCGCCGTATCCGCGTTGGCGTCATGCATGAGGGCGCGGCCGTGAAGCTTGCAGACCTTGAGGCGATGGAGACACGCGAAGATCTGCTGAAGACACTGATGCCGATCGAGGCCGTCCTCGATGACGTACCGGATGTCGAGATCAGCGCGGACGATGCCGCCGCCATCCGTCAGGGCCGCGAGGTCATGCTGATGCCGCACGTCGTCGAGCGCTGGCGCGAGCAGAAACATCCAGACCCGAGTGAGCGTCTCGCGCTCGCCCTGCACAACGACATCGCCGTCGCCATGGGCGAAATCCGCGCAGGCCGGTTCCAGCCGAACCGGGTGTTTCAGATGTAATGAAATGCGGGTCGGATAGACCTCACTTGACTCATTTAGATATTTAGCTAAATGTCTATCTATGAGTTCTGTCTTCAAGGCCCTTTCCGATCCGACGCGTCGCAAGGTGCTTCAGCTGTTGCGGGATGGCCCGAAGTCAGCAGGGGCGCTGGCAGAGGCGTTTGAGGTGTCCAGGCCAACCATGTCTGCGCATTTCGCCGTCCTGCGGGACGCCGGCCTCGTGGAAAGCGAAAAGGACGGAAAGTCGGTCATCTACCATCTTCAGATGTCGGTGCTGGAAGACGCGCTGTTCGGCTTTGCGAAAACATTTGGCTGGGAAGCGCGTGAAGCGCCGACCGCGCAAAAGAGATCAAAAATGGAGGCAGGCAAACCATGACAGACACGATCGAACCAAAACGCGTGGTCGTTTCGCTCGCAGTCGGCGTCCTCACAATCGCCGCCGCCATCCTGGCGTTCGGGGTCGCGAAGAAAACTGGCATGCTCGATCCGGACCTGGCACGCAGAGGCGTCGCCATCATGCTCGGGCTAATGTTGGTCGTAACGGGAAATTACGTACCGAAGTTGCGCCTGTTTCAAGCGTCGGGTGGACAGGCCGGCACGAGCGCGGTCGACAGATTTGCCGGCTGGACCTTCGTGCTGTCTGGCATCGCTTTCATCACCACATGGGTTTTTGCGCCCATCGGATCAGCGATGCTCGCCTCGCCCATGATTGGGGCAGCTGGCTTCCTGCTAGTGCTGGCGCGATGGATTGCCTGGGGTGACAGGTCCGGTGCGAGTACGAACGGCAGTGCTTTGCCGAAAGTCACGCCAGCCCGAGCCGCCATCTTCATGCTGCTCGCCTCCTTGCTGTGGACCTTCGCGATCTTCTTTGCTGATACGATCTGGGGCGACAGCGTCGCGCAGTGGATGGCGATGGGTTTTGTCATCGCGCTATGTGCCGTGTCCCCGTTTCTGGTGGCGGCGATACGCCGGACGGGCGGTCGAGCCTAGCCCGCCTTTCGGGCGAAATACACGGTCTGCGTGAAGGGCTTGTCCTGGAGCGGGTTGTGGAAGGTCACAGGCTCGCTCCAGGCGGTCTCGAACACAGTCGACATGCGGGCGATAAACGCCTCATCGGCGAGCGCATCTGACCAGAGCCCCATCACGCCGCCGGGCTTCAAATGGCGGGCTAACTGGCTCAGCCCCTCTTCGCTGTAGAAACTGCCGCTGCGCTGGTCGAGCAGCCAGTCCGGCGTGTGATCGATGTCGATGAGGATGGCGTCCTGCGGCGCGCCGAAGCCGTCTTCGGACGCGGCGAGCGCGAAGAAGTCGGCGTGTCTCAGCGTGCAGCGTTTATCGGCCAGCAGCGGCGGGTCGAGCGGGACGAGGCGCTTTTCGTGCCATTCGATGACGGGTGCCAGCAGGTCGACGACCTCAAGCTTTCTGACGCCCGGATTTTCCAGCACGGCGGCTGCCGTATAGCCAAGGCCGAGCCCGCCGACGACGATGTCCCAGCCGTCCGGCGGGGCCTTGCCGAGGGCGGCGAGCCCGCGCTCGGCCAGCGCGATCTCAGACGCGGTGAACAGGCTCGACATCAGATGCTCCTCGCCGAGCAGAACCTCGAATACATCCATATCAAGCGAGAGAATGCGCCGCCGCCTGAGGCTGACAGCGCCGATCTCTGTGACCTGATAGTCCAGTTCCTCGAAAAGACGGCTCATGGAATGTCGCTTTCGCCTTCAGGTCTGCGCAGGGGCGGGGCTGTCGAAGGCGTCGTAGAACACGTCTATGGGCGCGCTGGCAAGCAGGGGCCGGTAGGGGAAGGTCTCGGCGAGGCGCTCGAGGATGAGGGTGTCGAAGCCGTCCCGGAAGGCCGTCGCTACCTCGTGTCGCAGATGCCCGCGATGGGTGAGGAACTGCCCCCAATAGCGCATGCCCTGCGGTTTTGCGCCCGCGTCAGCGTCGGGGCGGGCGCTCTCAGAGAAGGCTGGTGGGAAGAGCGCGCAATAGGCACCGGTGTGATAAAGCCATGACAGGCCGCGAACGGATTTTGCGCGCTCGCCATGATGCCGGCGGATGAAGGCGAACATGGCGGCAAGTTCGGCGCGGCGGGCGCCTCTATGGCTTTTGTGGAGCGGTCCGGTGGGCGCATCGGAATGGTCGGGGATGAAATGGAGTTTCACCGCGCCAGCCTCGTTCGGCGCGTCGAAGGAGAAGCATCCGAACAGCCTATCTGAATAATGCCGGTAGCCGACAATGCGGGCGTCCAGCTCGGGCATCAGGATGGCGAGCTGAGCCTCAATGTCGGCGGCCTCGTTCAGCGGGGCGCAAAGGGCGAGCCAGTCAGGGTGGAGCGGCCCGCGCGCATTCGGGCCAAATCCCATCCGCTTGTAGATCGCGGTGTATTGCGTAATCGCCTCTGCAGGCGAGAGGCCGCCAATCGCGGCGCAGCGTGCGGCAAAGCCGAGCTGAAGCGCGACCCATGGCTCAAGCCGGCGGGCGAGGGCAGGTCCTTTCAGGGCGGCGCAGCCCTTACCAGTCATCTCACTTCCACCCTTTCCTTTTTGGTCATTCTATGCGATGTGCGCGCCCATAAGCGGCAACTCACGCTCTCTAGTCCGGCTGGACGACATCCCGGCCCTGACTGAATGGCCTGAGCCTGCTTAGCGAACCCCGCCA
>NZ_JBARZC010000413.1:0-2423 GCF_049649345.1 Henriciella sp.
TGACTATCCACGACGGTCCGAAAATGTACGTTAGCAGCGAAGTCCATGAAGTCGTTCTACGGGAGGGAAAGACCAGTTACCATGCCGGCACTACAACCCAACAATGCGCAGATGACGCGTTTCGCAAAGGACAGCCATGACGGCCCGATCGTCATGATCAACCTACTGAAATTCCGTGAGCGCGCGCAATACAAGGACGACGATCCTGAGAAGTCTGACGATATCTCGGGTGAAGAAGCCTACAATCGCTACGCTGCCGGCCTTGAGACCCTCTCTTCAGACCCACAGATCGGGCTGAAGACGCTCTATGCCGGCAATGTCCACGGCTTCCTGATTGGCGGAGAGAAAGGCGAAGACTGGGACCGCGTCTTCGTTGTTCATTATCCCTCCCGCCAGCACATGCTGCGCATGATGCGCGACCCGCGCTACCGCGAGGCCCATCGCCACCGCGAAGCCGGCCTCAGACATCAGGACCTGATCGAAACCCATCCCGGCAGCTAAGCAGTTTGTAATTTGCGGCGCTGCAGGCGCTGCGACAGCATAAGGCCGGACCGGAAGAGAGGGCAGCAGTTTGGCAGGATTGATCAGGACGGCGACGGGCCTTGCTATCGCATGCCTTATCGGCGCCTTCGCGGCATCTGCGGAAGATACCGCCATGCCGGCCCAGACCGTTCGAGCCGCGCCAGACAGTACGCTGATCGATGCTTCAGACCCGTCTGCCATCGCCGCCCTGCTTGCGAGCCACGGTTTCGAAGCGGTGCTCAGCAAGCAGGACACGGGCGCGGTCCAGATCAAATCCTCTGCCGCAGGAGAGAGTTTCTGGCTCTATTTCCAGGCCTGCGAGGCCGACTTCACAGACTGCGAAGTGATCACGCTGTCGACGGGCTTCGACTTCGAGACGCCCCAGACTGAAGCCATCTTCGGCGACTGGAACCGGGAGAAAATCTCGAAGGCCTATCTCGATGAGGATGGCGATCCCTTTGTCGAATTTTCGATCAATATGCTGCACGGCGTTGCCCGCGAAAACTTCGCGGATACGCTGAACTGGTTTGCAATGGAGATGGCGGCCTTTATGGATCAGATTGGCTGGAGCGACGAGGACGATACGCCCGCCCAGCCGATCTGAATTTCCGGGAGGCCGCCCTACATGAAACTATCCGCACTGCTCGCCGCGCCGCTGCTCGCCGCACTCACCCTGACTGCCTGCCAGAGCGGGCCGGACCGCCTTCCCTTGAAGCCTGGAACCGAGTGGGTCGCCACAAGCCAGGATTGGGCGCAGCAGGCGACATCGGTCTACCAGCAGGCCGGTGCCTATGTCGAAACAGTCGCCGCGCTGAAACCTGACCAGAAATGGGCCGTGATTCTCGATGTCGATGAGACGGTTCTCAATAATGTCGAGTATCAGATCGGGCTCGATGAGCGCGGCGAGACCTATTCATCGGCCAGCTGGCATGACTGGACAGCGCAGAAATCGGCGACGCTTGTGCCAGGCGCAAAGGGGTTCATTGAGCGCGTGAATGCACTCGGCGGCCATGTCGCTCTCGTGACCAATCGCAAGCAGACCGAGCAGCTCTGGACCGAGGAAAATCTTGCCGCGGTCGGCCTTGAGCGCAGCGAGGATTTCCAGGTCCTGCTGACGCGCGGCAGCTGCGAGGATTGCAGCGACAAGGACGCCCGCTTCGAGATCGTACCGGCGCTGCTCGCCGTTCAGGGTTATCCGGATGTCGAGGTCATCGCCTATGTCGGCGACAATAAGCACGACCAGCCGGACCCGATCGGCAGCGCCAAATTCTTCTGCATCAATCAGGGCGGCATGTATGGCACGCCGTGCGCGACGCCGCCTCAGCCGGTAATGAACTGATGGCCGCGGCGGGTATGGAAAAGGTCTACAAGGTCCACGGCGCGCTCGGCTCTCCCTATTCGATGAAGGTCCGCGCGGCGATGCGCGCGAAAGGCCTACCGCATGTCTGGGTGCCGATGACTGCCGACATCCGGGACGGTGTGCTGTCGAATGTGAAGGCGCCGGTCATCCCGGTCATCCGCACGCCGGACGGCGACTGGGTGAATGATTCAACGCCGTTCCTGCTTAGCCTAGAAGACACGGGCCGCGCGCTCCTGCCGACTGACCCTGTCCAGCGCTTTGGCTGTCTTCTGCTCGAAGACATGGCCGACGAATGGACGATGAAGGCGATGTTCCACTATCGCTGGGCCTACCCGCAAGACGCCGAATGGTGCGCCAACTGGCTCATGTATGACAGCTTTCCGAAGGCCGGCCGTGAAACGGTCGAGAAAGCCGCTGAGACGATCCGGCAACGCCAGATTTCCCGCATGGCGCTTGTCGGTTGCACGCCAGAGACAGCGCCGATCATCGAAGCCTCTTTTGCCCGTGTGACAGGCCATCTCGAAGCCATGGCGCTTGGTCC
>NZ_JBARZC010000414.1:0-1522 GCF_049649345.1 Henriciella sp.
AAACCGTACGGTTCAAAGGCGCCAGCGGGGCAGACCTGGCCGGCCGCCTCGACCATCCAGACAGTGTCATCTCCAGCTGGGCGATCTTTGCCCATTGCTTCACCTGTTCCAAGCAGTCGCGCGCCGCCATACGCGTCTCGAAACGGCTTGCTGAACGCGGCATTGGCGTGTTGCGCTTCGACTTTACCGGCCTCGGCGAGTCAGACGGGGAGTTCAGAGAAACGAGCTTTTCCAGCAATGTTGCAGACCTTGTGGCGGCAGCCAGTTGGATGGAGCAGTCATCGCGGCCGCCCGGGCTTTTGATCGGCCACTCCCTCGGCGGTGCGGCCGCGATTGTGGCGGCGTCCCGGATTGAAAGCCTGAAAGCTGTGGCGACAATCAATGCGCCGGGCGATGCGACGCATGTGATCGGCCAGTTCGCCGATGACATGGACCGGATCGAGACAAAGGGCGAGGCGAACGTCTCGCTCGCCGGCAGGCCTTTCACGATTACCAGGGAGTTCGTCGAAGATATACGCGGCACACGCGTGGCCGATGCTGCCGAGACACTTGGATTGCCGCTGCTGATCCTGCATGCGCCAGGCGATAATGTCGTCGGCATCGACAATGCGACCCAACTGTTCAGGGCCGCGCGCCACCCCAAGAGCTTCGTCAGTCTCGATCGGGCCGACCATTTCCTCACCGGCGAGGGCGATACTGGATTCGCCGCCGATATGATCGCGGCCTGGGCAGGAAGGTATCTGTCGGCAAAGGACACCCCGGCTGATGTCGATCAGACGCATGATGTCATCATCAGGGAGACGGGCGAGGCCGGTCCGTTTCAGAACGAGGCCTATATTGGCGGCAGACGCTATATCCTCGACGAGCCAGCCTCCGTGGGCGGCGCAGATACAGGGCCGACGCCCTATGACATGGTCACCGCGGGGCTGGGCGGGTGCACGTCGATGACGCTTCGCATGTATGCCGATCGCAAGAAGTGGCCGCTGGAGCGAGTCAGTGTCCGCCTCAATCATGCCAAGGTTCACGCCGAAGACTGTGTGGATTGTGGCCCGCGCGACCGGATCGATCGGTTCACGCGGGAGATAGATATCGAAGGAAACCTGGATGAGGCGCAGATTGCCCGGCTTCTCGAAATCGCTGACAAATGCCCGGTTCACCGCACGCTTGAGTCAGACGTCGAGGTCACGACGGCCATTCGGCACGTCAAACCGGAATTTTCCGAATAAAAACGGAGCCCTGCCTCGCTCATGTCTAAATGATGTTTAATGCAGGAAAAACTGGCACAATCGCTGCTTCAACCACAATATCCAATTGTTGATTAGAATTCGCAGGAGATAAGATAGAAATGAAAGCGTTCGGTATTTCAAAACAAGCCTTAATTGCGGCAATCGCTGGCGCAGGGCTGACAGGGGCGATCGTATATGCGCCTCAGACCTTCCAGCTCGCCGACGCCAAACAGCCTATCACCATCCAGCCGCCCGCCGGCGCGCCCATGAGCTTTGCTGACCTGATCGAGGATGTC
>NZ_JBARZC010000415.1:0-11425 GCF_049649345.1 Henriciella sp.
AGACCTAAAGGCGAAGATAGGGTTGCAGGCGCACAATCACCAGACAAAGGCCGCCATAGGACTTATGGCGGCGCGCCTAGATTTCTTCGGGCTTGACCGGATCGATCCTGCTTGCCCCGCCCGCAGACCGCCGCCGTAGCACGAAGATCAACGCGCCGCCTGCCAGCAGGAGTGCAAAGGGCAAGCCCCAGAGCAGCACACCACCCGGCCCTTCAGCCGATGGACGAAACAGGACGAACTCGCCATATCGCTCGGCAAACCAGTCACGAATTTCCTCATTCGACTTGCCTTCCGCCACCAAGACGCGAACACGGTCCCGCATGTCGGCCGCGATATCCGAGCCTGAATTGGAAATCGGTTCATTCTCGCAGGCGACGCATCGGATTTCCCGCATCAGATCCTGCGCGCGCGTTTCCTCCTGCGGGTCCGCCAGCTGGCCTTCAGCGGCGAAAAGCATGAAAAGCGAGGCGAGCAGGACTTTCATGATGTGACCGCCTTTTTCTTGCGCTTGTCGACCATGCTGAGACCGGCGCCGAGCCCGATCAGCAAGACGCCGAGATAGATAATATCGATCAGTGGGTTCACAAACACTTCGAACGTCCAGCGGGTCGGCCCACCCGCCGTCCGGCGCCCATCGCCGAGCGCGACATAGAGGTCGGACACGCCCGTCTTGTGGATGGCGGTTTCCGTGGTCGGCATGCGCGCGGCAGGATAATAGCGCTTCTGGGGCCGCAGCTCGGTGCGCGTGCCGTCCCGCTCAGCGAAGAGATGCGCGCGGTCAGCATACCAGTTCGGGCCTTCGATGCTGCGCACATCATCCAGTGTCATTGTCCAGCCTGCGACCTGCGCGCTCTGGCCCGGCTCAAGCGCAAGCGTGGTCTGTGTGCGACCGGAGGTTTCAAGCACAGCGCCCATGACGAACAGGCCAAGGCCCGCATGGGCGAACGTCATGCCCCAGACCCGCAAGGGCAGTTTCGGCAAGCGATCAACGGTTTTGGCCCGCCGCCAGATTTCCTGGCCCGCCCCGAAGATAAGCCAGAGGCCAAGAGCGAGACCGATCCCGGCCAGCAAGGGAATGTCGAACGGTCCGATGCCTGCAAGCCAGAATACGCCAACAAGGCCTGCGAATCCTGCCGCCCATTTCCACAGCGAGGAGATATCCGCCTTGCCCCAGGACCAGGCCTGAACGATGGGAAGCGCAATCAGCGCCAGCGCCATGATCGGCGTGAAAGTCATATTGAAATAGGGCTCGCCGACCGAAATGGTCTGTCCGACCGCTTCGGCGATCAATGGGAAGAGCGTGCCGAGCAGGACGGTTGCGGTGGCCACTGTCAGGACGAGATTGTTGCCCATGAGCGCGCCTTCCCGGCTGGTCGCGAGCCATTCAGGCCCACCCTGCAGCTTCGGCGCCCGCAGCGCGAAGAGCAGCAGCGCACTGCCGCCAAGCACAAGCAGACCGCCAAGCAGGAGCGAGCCGCGCAGCGGATCGACGGCAAAGGCGTGCACCGAGGTCAGCACACCGGAGCGCACAAGGAACGCGCCGAGCATGGAAAAACAGAAAGCCAGCACAGCCAGAAGCGCCGTCCAGGCGGAAAAACTGCCCCGCTTTTCAGTCACGATCATGGAGTGCATCAGCGCCGCGCCGATCAGCCAGGGCATGAGGCTGGCGTTCTCGACCGGATCCCAGAACCACCAGCCGCCCCAGCCAAGCTCGTAATAGGCCCAGTAGCTGCCCAGCGCGATGCCAAAGGTGAGCGGTACGAAAGCGGCAAGCGCCCAGGGCCGCGCCGTCTTCGCCCAGTCACGGTCGATCTTGCCTTCGATGAGGCCCGCTGCGGCAAGCGCGAAGACGAAGGAATAGCCGACATAGCCAAGATAAAGCATCGGCGGGTGGATCGCGAGCGCCGGGTCCTGCAGGAGGGGGTTGAGCCCTGAGCCTTGTAGCGGCGCAGGATCAAGCCGGGTAAACGGGGAGGACGCAAGCAGGAGATAGGCGAGCGAGGCAAAGTTGAGCACACCCTGCACGCCGAGCGCGCGTGCCTCGAAAACGGGCTTGCCGGTCTTGAGCAAATATGCGCCGGCCGCGCCAAAGCCGATACCGACAAGGCACCAGAGCGCCATCGACCCCTCATGATTGCCCCATGTACCGGCGATCTTGTAGGCCAGCGGCTTCAGCGTATGAGAGTGCGCGGCGACCAGCTCGACGGAGAAATCAGACCGAACGAACGCCCAGACGATCGTCAGGAAAGCAAAGGCCATCGCCAGAAGGGCCAGCTTGGCAAAAAGTCCGGATGCATCGCGGGCGCCTCGAAGCCCGAGCCCCGTCTGCGCCGCGCTGAAAGCTAAAGCCAGGAATGCTGCGAAATGGCCAGCTTCGATCATGAAGTCGGCTGTCCTGCCCGTTTCAGTTCGCGCGGCTCATAATTCTCATCATGCTTGGCGAGGATGGATTCAGCCTCGAAGTTTCCGTCGGTGTCGAAACTGCCTGTGGCAACAACGCCTTCGCCCTCGCGGAAGAGATCCGGCGCGATGCCGGTATAGGACACCTCGACCGTCTCACCGCTGCTGTCTTCGATGAGGAAGGTCATGTCAGCTGCGTCGCCATAGGTGAGCGAGCCGGTCTGTACCCAGCCGCCGACACGCACGCGCTTGCCCTGGTCCGGCAAGCCTTTATCGGCGATCAGGCCGGGCGTGTAGAACAGATCGGCATGCTGCCTCAGGGCTACAGCCGCAAGCGCTACAGCGGCGATCAGCACAACCGCAACGGCGCCAACACCCCAAAGTCTCTTGGTTCTCGCTCTCATGGCCTCACCCTATACTGAAAACCGGCAGGAATGGCACTGCGACCAACACAACCTGTACAGCACTTAATGCAGTGCCGCCTATCCGCCAGAGCTTTCTGCCTCGCGGGCCTCATCGACAGTCGACTTGAATGCTTCGAGCATACCGCGCCTCGGATCTGCGGGGTCGAGCGGCGCGAGGATCTTTTCCCAGTGCGCTTCAGCCGCATCGACATCGCCGGTCTCATAGGCTGGAAGGGCTGAAAGCAGCCCTGCGCGCACCTGTTCCGGGTCGAGTTTATAGGCCCGGTCGTAAAGGCGCGCAGAGGCCGGCGTCACCCGTCCGCCATCGCGCAGCATGACCATATCAGCCAGCGCAACGAGAGACGGCACATGCGTGTCATCGCGGCGCAGCGCCGACTGGAAGGCGCGGATCGCATCATCGGTCCGCCCCTCAGCGCGCATGATGACGCCAATGAAGTGGTGCGGCTCCGGCGCGTCCGGGTCCTGTCTCGCCGCCATCTGGAGGCGCGCCAGCATTTCGGGCGGGCTGAGCTGGGAGACATCGCGGGCCGCGAGTTCGGCCTCCCGCTCGGCATAGGGCTGCTCGGCGAGAAGCGGGCTGCCCTTGAACAGGTACAGGCCGAGGGCGGCGAGGATCGAGCCGATCAGGACAAAAAGCGTCGGCCGGGTCATGACTTGCGAAGACCAATCGTGGCGCGCAGCCCGCCAAGTGGGCTGGTAGACAGGGTGAGCTTGCCGCCATTCATCTCTGCGATATCGGCCACGATGGAGAGGCCAAGCCCTGTCCCGGGCGCCGTCTCATCGAGGCGCACCCCGCGTTTAACGGCCGCTTCCATTTCTTCGGCGGTCAGTCCTTCGCCATCATCATCGACATGGATAAACATCAGCGCGTTGTCGCCCTGCTCTGCAGAAACATCAACGCGCGCCTTCGTCCACTTGCAGGCATTTTCCATGATATTGCCGAGCATCTCTTCCAGATCCTGCTGTTCAATCCGCACATAGAGGTTCGGGGCGATGTTGGAAGAGACCTTAATGTCGCTGGCCTCAAAGAGGCGGTTCAGAAGCCGCACCAATCCATCGACAACCGGTTTGATTTCTGTTCTCACGCCCAGCGCTTCTGCGCGGGCCGCCGCCTGGGCGCGTTTCAGATAATGATCGACATTCGACCGCATCGCCTCTGTCTGCCGGCGCACAACATCGTCGAGCGGCGTCGGGCCGTTCGCCTCATTGCGCAGCACAGCCAGCGGCGTTTTGAGAGCATGCGCGAGATTGCCGACATGGGTCTGCGCACGCTCGACAATGGCGCGGTTATTGTCGAGCAGCTTGTTGAGCTCATCGGTCAGTGGCACGACCTCAACCGGATAGTCGCCATCGAGCTTGGCGCGCTGGCCGCTTCTGATCTGAGAGATATGCAGCTGCACCCGCCGGAACGGCAACAGCGCCAGCCTGAGGCCCACCCAGAGCGCGATGAGCGTGCCACCCGCCAGAAAGGTCATGCTGATCAAAAGCAGGAGACGAAGCTGGTTTGCGCCTTCATCCGTCGCTTCCCGGTCGGCCGCGGACATAAGCAGGATTGGATTGTCGCGATTGGGCACAATAATGGATTTGACGGCGACGCGCAGGCGCTCGTCTGCCGGGCCAATGGCATTTCCATATTTGGTGGCACCTGGATCGGCGAGCGCCTCTGCGGCTAGCTCGGCTTCGACCGGAAGAGGCCCATCCCAGAGGCTCTGCGAGCGGATGTCGGCATCGAATCCGCCATCCTCATTGATCGCGACGATCGCCCAGTACCGGCCTGAAAGCGGCAGATTGTACCGGACATCCGAGGGCAGCTTTTCTTCCTGATCGACGACACGCCCATTGGGGAGGATTTCGAGCGCACGCGGCAGGGTCGTCAGCGTGGAATCCAGTTCCTGCTCAAGCAGGCGTATCGTCTGCGCCCTGTAAGAGACGGTCATCGCGATGATGCCGCCGACAACAGCGATAATGCTCCACACGATCGCCCCGATCAGGAGGCGGCGCGACAGCGACAGCTTTGGTCGAGACGGAGAAGAAGAAGCGTCACCGGTCATCGGTTCGGTCGGGGCCAATGCCCCGCCCTACCCGGCAAGACCGGCCGTTTCCCCTTCGGGCACGACAAGACGATACCCCAGACCGCGCTCGGTCTGAATCCGCTCGGTGCCGATCTTTTTGCGGAGCCTGCCGATGAATACTTCGATCGTGTTCGAGTCGCGGTCGAAATCCTGGTCATAGATGTGCTCGACCAGTTCTGTTCTCGGCACGACGCGGCCCTGATGGTGCATCAGATAGGACAGGACACGATACTCGTGCGCGGTCAGCTTGATCGGGCGTCCATTGACGGTCGCCCGGGCTGCGCGTGTGTCGACACGCAGGCTGCCGGCTTCGATTGCCGCGGCAGAATGCCCTGTCGCCCGGCGCAGGAGCGCACGAAGACGCGCCAGTAGCTCTTCGGTGTAGAACGGCTTGGTCAGATAGTCGTCGGCGCCGGCATCAAAACCTGCCACCTTTTCGCTCCAGCGGTCACGGGCCGTCAGGATCATGACCGGGAAGTCCTTCCCGTCTTCGCGCCAGCGCTCGAGGATGGTCACCCCGTCCATCTTGGGCAGGCCGAGGTCGAGCACGACCGCATCATAGGGCTCTGTATCGCCCAGAAAGTGGCCATCTTCGCCATCGGCTGCCAGATCGACAGCATAGCCCGATTGCGTCAGTGCATCGGCGAGTTGCCGGCGCAGATCCGCATCATCTTCAACAACAAGAATTCTCATGAGACTTACCTAGTTAACGCTGAGCACGCGTCCAGACTTGGCGTCTATCGTAAATTTTACGAGTTCGCCACGTCCTGTCACCCAGTCGATGATATAGACCTTGCGCCCGCCCTGATCAAAAAGGCCGACAAAGTCTCTCATATTGCCGCCATACTGATTGCGGATGGGTCTTAGGATTTCGTTGAGCGGTTTGATTTCGCCGCGCTGGCGCGCATCGCGCGCATCATCTGCGGTGAAGGAGCTGCCCCAGCCATTTTGCGCCTGCGCTGCAGGCAGCGAGGTCAGGGGCAGAGCGCAGAGCGCAAGAGACATCAATATCCGTTTCATGCTGCCCCTTATGCACGAAGAGCCCTGAACAGTCCCTGAATGAAGGCTGAGGCGTATAGTCAGGTTATTGCCCGCCACGCCTACTGTTTCTGCGCCCAGTCCCGAAGTGCTGGATTCTTGGGGTCGGTCAGGGAAATCTCGATCCGCACATAGAGATGGCCGGGCTTGTCCTTGAACTGCACGCCTTTTCCGCGCAGGCGGAGCACTGTGCCTGTATTCGAGCCCTCAGGCACTTTCAGTGTCACCGACCCGCCAGTCGTCTGAACATCAACGCTTCCACCGAGGACAGCGGTTTCGAGCGGCACAGGGATTGTCATACGCAGATCAGAGCCGTCACGCGTCCACATCTTGCTCGGCCGGACGTGAACTTCCAGCAGCGCGTCGCCCGGCGGTCCGCCGCTTCTGGAGGGCTGGCCCTGGCTTTTCAGGCGCAGGGTTTGCCCGGTCTCGATACCAGGCGGGATAGAGACGTTGAGCGCCTTGCCGTCACCCATTGTCATCTGGCGTTTGGCGCCCTGCACGGCGTCCTCGAAGGATATATCGACACGATAGCGCATGTCGGCGCCCTTGCGCGGTCCCGGCTTTCGCCTTTGCTGGCCGAACATGCCAGCAAGGATATCCTCGAACGGATCGCCCTGGAACGAGCCGCCGCCGGTCTGCGAGTGGCCGCCGAAACCGCCGCCAAATCCGCCTGCACCAGCGCTCGCAAATCCGGTCGGGTTGCCATCTGAATCGATCTCGCCGCGGTCATACTGGGCGCGTTTTGCCTCATCGCTCAGGATCTCGAAGGCGGCCGAGGTCTCCTTGAAGGCATTGGCCTTGGCCTCGTCATCCGGGTGCAAGTCAGGATGCAGCTCCTTCGCCTTCTTGCGATAGGCCTTGCGGATCTCGTCTGCTGTTGCGGTCTTGGAGACGCCGAGGGTTTGATAAAGGTCGCGGTTCAACGGGGACTGGGTCTTTCTGTTCGTCTATCTCTTGATAACCGATAGTTAGGAACCCCCTAACGGGATTGAAACCCACGCGCCACGTCTACCATCAGCACCAAGCTCAGCGATACGCACAAGATCGTAGGCGGGCTCAAGCTGGAGCATCGGTAACTCCAGCTCTGCCTCATACAGGATTTCACCGGAAAGCTCCGCCTGAACCAGATAGGTGCGCGTCTGCACAGGGTCCGGTAAATCGAGATTATCCGGAATATCTGCTCCGCGGGGCAGCCAGCTTACGCTCCAACCGGTGACCGACCGGTTCGCCCGCAGATGAGCGACGCTCCAGGGCAGTCCGGCGCGGTCTTCATAAGCAAAGCTGAGCAACGCGCCGCCTTCTGCCTGCCAGACAAGGTCCAGCCCGGTTTCGCCGGCAGACAGCTCCGCCTGAACCAGGGCGCCATCCGCAATCACACAGGCGCCGCCAGACTCCGCCGTCGTCACGGGCGACCCAGAAAGCCCTCGCAGCAATCCGCCAAGCTGCCATTGGGACGTGCCCACAAGGTCGGCGGTTTCAAACGCGATAAGCTCCCAGCCTGCGACCCCCTGGACGAGCACCATATTTATACCCGAAAGCGCCGCGAGACGATCCGCGCTCGCCAGGTCGCCCTCCTCCAGATCGATCAGGAGTGTATTGGCCCGGTCCCAGCGCCCAAGGGGCCCGGCACCCATGCCGGCCGCCAGACGACCGATCCGCGCGGGCGTGGATAGCGTGGCGCGCTCGATGAGATTGGCGGCGTCAACGCCGGCCCGGACCGCGACACGCCCCCGCCATGGCGAGGCGCTCGCCGCAATCATCGGTCCATTCCCGGCGGCGCCCGGCAAAGCGGGTCCATCAATCAGGACGAGTTCAGGCGCGGGATAAACGATAGCAGCGTCGCCCGCCGACGGTGGCTCTAGCGCGCTCTGGACGGACGCCCCGGTTGGACGTGTCAGGCTGAGCCGCCTGAGCAGGCCATCCTCCATCACCTCGCTCACAAGCCAGCTGCCAGATAGCCCGACTCCCGAGACAAGATCGCCCGGTTCGATCCCGAGATAGTCTGGCGGCAGATTGACCACAGCCGTATCTGGCTCCAGCGCCGCAGACAGCAATCGCTGCGCAATCGCGCCCGCCTCACTCTCGGCGAGCACAAGCGGAAGCGCTGCCTCAATCGTATAAGCCGCCTCGCCGAGGTCCGAGCGCGCGTCGAGCTGCGCCGGTGCATACTGACCCCCGTCGTCAATATAGGACAGGAGGAGCCGGCCGGGTCGCTTGTCCAGCAGGGTGCGCGTCAGCGACAGTCCCGGCTCTGCAAGGCGTGCCGCGTCAACAGCAATCGCGGCGGTCGCCGCTTCTGTTACAAGCTTCAGGCCGTCTTCCCGCTCCAGAGCGGCCAGGCCATAGACCGCGCGCAGCGGCTCAAACGCCCGACGAAGTGGCACTGGACCATCAAGGACGTAGCCCTCGATCGCCCCCGAAACCGCCCCTGCATCAAGTGGCACACCTGCCCGCAGCCCCATGTCTTCCATGGTCTCGGCCAGGCTGATCAGACCTGTGCGCCCATTCAGCCAGTGGCCATAGGCCCAGTTCGGCCCGTCGCTCCACACATTCTTGCGGGATGGAAAGTCCGGCCAGGGCCGCCCGTCCCAGGCCCAGACATAGGCGACATCGATGAAAGGCTGCGCCTGCCAGTAGGTAAGAGCCGTCTCCAGGGCGCGGCGCTGGAAGATATCATCGCGCGCACCGCTTGAATAAGGTGGCAGGGCGCTCTCGGAACTCTTCGGGTCATAGAACAAATTGGGCGCGTTGCCGCCCTTGTCGACGGCAGGAAAGCCGATCTCCATCAAGCGGACGGGTTTCTGGCCCGGCGTCCAGCCTGTCGACGGGCTGTTCCTGACACCGCCCGGCCGTTCATGATGGGCATTGCTCCACCAGCCGGCGAGATCCTTCTGACGGAATACCCAGTCCTCGCCATGCGCTGTGTCGGCAATCGGTGTACGGACCTGCGCATCACGATCGGCCGCGCTCGCATAATACCAGTCATACGCCTCGCCGCCGGCCATCTGGCTTAGCAGATAGTCAGGGTCATCCGCGCCCTCATAGCCAGCCAGCGCATCGAGATGGTCCGCGCCATCGCGCCAGTCGCCTGCGGGTGGATACCAGTCTACACCGACGAAATCGACGTCTGGCGAGGCCCACAGCGTATCCAGCGGAAACAGCACATCGCCCGATTCATCGTCTGGCACATAGGCGCCATACTCGGTCCAGTCGGCCGCATAGGAGACTTCAGGCCCCGGCCCGAGGATCGCCCTCACATCGGCGGCAAGCTGGACGAGGCCTTCAACGAAAGGAAACGCGCCCGTCTCATCGCGCACACGCGTCAGAGCGGCCATTTCGCTGCCGAGCAGGAACGCATCAACACCGCCGGCGTCAACAGCCAGGCGCGCATGATGCAGGATGAAGTGGCGAAAGCCGAAATCATTGTCACTGCCGAGAAACGCGTCGATCTCGCTGCGGGCCGCTTCTGTACCATCTGCGCTCACCGTGATCCGGCCGCGCCACGGAAACGCTGCCTGTTCGGCCCCGCCATACGGGTCCGGCAGGCCGTTGCCGGGTGGCACGTCCATCAGCAGGAAGGGTGAGAGTGTGATCGCAAAGCCTTCGGCCCTGAGCGCAGCAATCCCCTCGACGACGGCCCGGTCAGCGGGCGTCCCGCCATAATTGGCCGTGCCGCCGGACTGGCTGACGAGATAGGCCTCGCCCCGTTTCTGGCCGGCGACCTCCCAGCCATAAGGCACAGTGACCCGGTCGCGCGTCTCCACACCCGGCCTTGTGCGACAGCTGCCCGCGCGCACATCGTCCCCGAACCAGCCGACCGTCAGCGCGGCGTGAGAGGTCTGCGGCAGGTCGCTCGACAGCTGCTCGAGCGACAGCTCAAAATCCGATATGCCGCGCGTATTGTTCATGTTGAGCGGCGTTTCGATGGCGGGAAAGTATCGCGACCGAACAATACTTGTTCCGTACACGAATTCACCAGACGCCGGGATAATATTGACGCCCTCCACGACCGCGCGAAGGCCATCACTGGCCGCGCCCGCACGGACCACTTCAAAGATCAGTTGCGGCAGCCGGTTGCCGAACGCGTCGAGCGGCAGGTCCTCGAATACGATATAGGCCGTGCCGCGATACGCCGGTGCGTTGCCGGCGCCTTCAATCGCCTCGATCAGCGGGTCTGGCAGCTGCGCCTCATCGCCCTTGTAAAGCCGCCAGTTGAGGCCGCTGAGATCCAGACTTTCGCCATTCGCCCAGACGCGGTCGATCCGCGTGATCTCGCCTTCGCAGATCGCGGCAGCAAGGCTTACCGAATAGGAATAATCCGCAATCTTTGGCCCGCCCTTTCCGGTCCTCCGCTCGCGTTTCTTTTCCTTGAAGCGCGACGCCCAGATAAGTTGTCCGGCCACCCGCATCCGGCCATAGACATTGGCCATGCCGGCGCCCTCCCGGCTCTCCATCACGTGAAGCGATTTGAGCCGCGGCCCCTCTGTCGCAGGCGTCAGCGCCGAATCGAGGGCGCGGCCCGCCAGCGAGCCAATCGTGCGGCCGATGACAGCGCCCGAAATCTGCGCGCCGGCGATGGTTAGGCCGTTCGGAAGGGCCGCAGCACCGACGGCGCTTCCCACTTGCGACAGGATGATTTCACCCATGGATCAGTCCTCCAGACCGGGAAAGGAAAAGGCCGCCACGATCCGCCGTGACCACCAGGGCACGAGCCGCGTCTCGCACACACTGCGGCCCCAATAAGCATGGATGATGCGCGCTTCCCCGCTCAGGATCGCGCAATGCTTGGCTGGGCAGCCGAGCCCCATGCGGAACAGCAGAACATCGCCCTGCAGCGCTGCGCCAACTGCCATTTCACTCATATGACGACGCGCCGCCTCCAGCAGCATGTCGTCGCCGGAAAGCTCGGCCCAGTCCGGCGTGTAAGCGGGCACGCGCTGCGGCTCATCTCCGACAAGCTCGCGCCAGACACCGCGCACCAGGCCAACGCAGTCTGTGCCCGCGCCTTTCCGGCTGGCCTGATGCTGATAGGGCGTGCCGAGCCAGCCGCGCGCCGCGCCTACGATATCGGCGCGCCTCATCGCTTGCCGCCATCATTGCCACTGGCCGCAGGGCCAGCGAGTATGGCATCCGGTCCCGGCATATGCGGGAAGCCGCGGAAGTTCTCTGTATTGGAAAACGTATCCCGGCAGGTCTCGAACCGTTTGTCGCAGGTCAGGCCTTCGACACCAGAAAGCCCACATCGCGCATCGCCGAGCCTCGCGTCGCAGCGGCGCGAATAGGATCGGCCGAGCGGCCGCTCCAGATCTGCCTTGAGCGAGACCAGTTCGGCCTCGAAACCCGCTTCTGTATGGGTGATTTCGCTGAGATAGCCCGTCCATATGAGAACAGAATTGTCCGGCGCTTCCCAGTCTGTCCGGTACACGTGAACGCGCGCGCCATTCCAGAGGCCCGCGCCCAGGTCTGCATCCGTGATGGCTTCAGACG
>NZ_JBARZC010000416.1:0-1501 GCF_049649345.1 Henriciella sp.
GAACATAAGAAGGGGAGGGAAAAATGGGGAAGATCGTCACCGCACTCGCCGTGGCCGTAATCGCGTTCGCCGGAACGGCGCGAGCCGATGACTTCGTGTTCGCACACATTTTGCCGGACACGCATTCGCATCACAAATGGACGATGTGGGCCGCCGAGCAGATCGCCGAACGGACGAACGGGCGGCACATGCTTGAAGTGTTTCCGGGTGCACAGCTTGGCAGCGAAACCGAATTGAACGAAGGTCTCGCCCTCGGCACGGTCGACATGATCTACACCGGCAATGCTTTTGCGGGTCGTAGCTATGGTCCGATCGCGCTGGCCAGCGCTCCGTTTGTCTTCCGGGATTTTGCCCACTGGCAGGCTTATGCCACGAGTGATTTCTTCGATGACATGGCAGATGGGTACCAGGAAGCGACAGGCAATGTGCCTCTGGCGACCATCTATGCGGGCGAGCGCCACGTGACAGCCAATCGCCCCGTCACGTCGCCCGCCGACATGGAGGGCATGAAGATCCGGGTGCCGGACGCTCCTCTTCTCAGGATGTTCCCGAGCGCTGTAGGCGCAAATCCAACGCCGATCGCGTTCGCTGAAGTCTATCTTGCCCTGCAGCAGGGTGTCGTCGATGCGCAGGAGAACCCGTTGCCCACCATTCAGGCAATGAAGTTCTACGAGGTCCAGTCCGATATCAGCTTGACCGGTCACATCGTCGACGCGCAGCTCGCCATCATATCCGGTCCCGCTTGGTCGCGACTATCGGATGAAGACAAGGCCATCTTCCAGGAGGTGTTCAGGGAGGCGACCGCAAAGGGCAGCCTGGATATCCGCGAGCAGGAGCAGGCGCTGATCGGCTGGTTCCGCGATGAGGGAATCGCCGTGAACGAGGTCGATCGCCGCCCGTTCGCGGAGGCTGTCGCCAAGGTGATCAACGGCCCGGACGCCACATGGACGCCTGAGCAATTCGACAGCTTGCAAGCGGTCGAATGACACCAGACTTCGACGGTTCGGATTTGTCTATCCCAGCGGCGGACGACGAGGACATGCGCATCGCACTGATGCGCCTGTCCGTCGAGGAATTACTGGCGCTGCTCCTCATGGTCTTCCTGTGTCTCCTGGTTTTCGCACAGTTCGCGCTGCGATATCTCACGAACTACTCCATTCCCTGGGGAGAGGAAGGGGCTCGGGCGCTGCTGATCCTGATCGTGTTCGCCGGGACGTCAGCGGCGGTCCATCGCAAAGCACATATCGCGGCGGACCTCTGGGAGGCCCGAGCCTCGACGCCGCGAGCGCTGATTAGTCTGAGGAATGCCATCTGCGCTCTATTCTTCGGCTATTCCGGTTGGCTGGCGTGGGAGGCGGCGAACCGTGTCTGGTTAAGCTCGATGGCCAGCTTACCCATCTCGCGAGGCTGGATTTTCCTCTTTGTCGCAATCTTCATGGGGATGGCGGCCCTGCGTGCGGCCGTTCATCTTTTTGCGGGGGTGCGGGAAAAGGAAGCTGCC
>NZ_JBARZC010000417.1:0-1611 GCF_049649345.1 Henriciella sp.
CGACAAGGTTGCCTGAGGGAGAAAGACTGGGCTGTCCTAGCCCGTCGGCGCGCCCATAAATCGAAGGTGTGTCGCCGAGCGCGCTGGCTGCCAGCATTGCAGCGGCAGCCGTGAAAGCCGCCAAAGGGGTGCGCATTGAAGGGGTCTCCAAAAGAGTATCAACCACGAAGCGTATGAGCCACCCTGGGATTTTGACAAGCGGGAAGTTGAGCCCGCCACCCTAGCCATGCACTTATGCATGAGAGCACTTCCCAATTATGCGCTTCACAAATGCTGCATGTGCGAGAAGATTGTGCTGCACCCGCGAAAAGCGGGGCATAGGAGCAGGCAACGACTTGCGACCCTAAAAAGAAAGGCATTTATCATGAAAATGCGCGTTTCCTCCATTCTGTTCGCCATGTCCATCTTCTCCGGCCTCGCATCGGCCGAAGAAATGACTGAAGTGAACGCAACCCTCAGCTTCGACCGCGCCCTGCTTGAGCAGGCCGGCGGCGCAGAAACAGTTCTGTCCGGTCTTGAGAAACAGGCAATGGCGACCTGCCGTTTCGTGTCTCTGACCTCTGTTGGCCTCTCGGTCGACGAGGTCTGCGCAGAGGACATTCTGTATCAGGCCGTCGAAAAGATCGGCGATACGGGCCTCAGCCAGGCCTATGAGGGCTCCAAGCTGTACGTTGAGACAGTGTCCCCACGCCTCGAACTGGCCTCCCGCTAGGCTTTTCAGGCGTTCGAAAAGAAAAGCCCCGGTCCAGACGGCCGGGGCTTTTTTGGTTCTGGGATGCAATCGTGCGTCTAGGGCGCTGGCGGTGCAAGCTCTGTATTGAGGAAGAAGTTGCCGTCCTGGCCGGAGACCATTTGCTGGCCGTCCGTGCCGAGGCGCATCGCATCGATCTCGTCGCGCACACTCTCGAACTCGGCCATGATCTCAGGCGTATCGACGAGCTTGCGCCCGGTCGGCAGGTCGAGCGTCATCGCATTGACCTGCTTGCCATTGACCAGGACCTCATAGTGAAGGTGCGGGCCTGTGGAGGCACCGGTTGAGCCGACATAGCCGATAATGTCGCCCTGGCGGACGCGTGTGCCACTCCGGTACTTTCCAAAGCGCGACAGGTGCGCATAGGCGGTCTTGTAGCCATTGGCGTGGCGGATGCGGACATAATTGCCATAGCCGCCATAGCGGTTCGCCCGCTCGACCGTGCCATGGCCGGCCGCATAGACCGGCGTGCCTGACCGGGCTGCGAAATCGGTGCCCTTGTGCAGCTTGTTATAGCCGGAGATCGGGTGACGGCGGTAGCCAAAATTAGACGAAAGACGCGCGCCATTGATCGGCGTCTTCATCAGGAATTTCGTTGCCGCCTCGCCATTCGGGTCGAAATAGTCGACAGCGCCGTCATCAGACGGCGTGAAGCGATAATAGGACTTATCAAGCGCCTTGCCATTGATTGCAGCATAGATCACTTCGCCGCCGCGCACGCGGTTGCCGCGCTCATCGACCATTTCCTCGAACACCATCTCGAACTGGTCGCCCGGATGAATGTCGCGCTGGAAGTCGAGATCGTAGGCAAACACCTTGGCGAAATCGACGACCTGCTGGTCACGCGCGCCCTTTGCGAG
>NZ_JBARZC010000418.1:0-4763 GCF_049649345.1 Henriciella sp.
TCAGACATAAAAGAGAGGTTCTCATGATCAGACTCATCGCTGCCGGGCTTGTCGCGGTGTTTGCGGCCGGATGTGAGACCGACCGGTCCACGCAGCCGGCGAGCGGGGAGCAGGCCGATGCAGAGGCGGAGGCGGTCGTGCAGGAAGAGGCCATGCAGATCATCGGGTCGCTCGTCTATCGCCAGCGTATTGCGCTTCCGCCCGGCGCCGTTGCCACGATCACCGTGTTTGAAGACGGTCCGCAGGATGCCGCGCTGGATGAGGTGGCCTCCGAGAGTTTCGCGCTGAATGGCCGGCAGGTGCCGATCCCGTTCGAAGTGACTGTCGATCCCGCGATCGAGCTGGCTGGCAATGGCCTCTCCCTGCGCGCCACGATCGACAATGCAGAGGGCGAGCTGATCTGGACGAGTGATACCGCCTATGTGTTCGAGCGCACTGAAGGGGTTTACGAGTTGGGAGACGTGCTTCTCGCGCCGGCCGGGCCAACCGGGGCAAGCCTTGAAGACCTCACCTCGAAGGAGTGGATGGTCGCGACGATCAGCGGCAAGCCTGTCCAGTCCGGCACAAAAATCACGTTCAGTTTCGAAGACGGCGGCCAGATCCGGGGCAATGGCGGCTGCAATGCCTTCAATGGCAGCTACGACTACACAGACGGCACGCTGTCTTTCGGCCCTATGGCGATGACGCGCAAAGCCTGCGTCGGACCCGTGATGCAGCAGGAGCAGACCTTCGTGAACGTGCTGTCCAAGGCGACATCGGTCCGCTTCAACGGGTCGGACACATTGTTGCTGCGCACGCCGGAGGGCGAGACGATTGCGGCGCGGTAGGCCGGGCCCATCCCGAGAGCAGGCGACTGGCTGTCATTGTTGTGAAAGCGCCCGCTCGTGGTTCGACTTCGCTCACCATGGCGGGCTATTTCTGACGTCTGTAAAAGGCGGCTCGCACAACAGTCGAACCAGACGAAACGCTATCCCCCTTACCTCCGGGAGGATCGGGGTGGGGCTGCCCCCGATCGCTTCTAATTCGTCGCGGGCGCGCCCATGAGTTCATTGTCAGTGGCCGAGGCGTCATAGGACACGGGCAGATTGCGCACGCGGACATAGGACACGACCCGGTCGACCCCGCCGACGACGCTGGCGCGTTCGGCGGCTTCCTGCAGCTCGGCATCCGACTGGGCGATGCCCATCAGATAGACGACCCCATTATAGGTCTCGATGTTGTAGTTGACGCTTTTCACCGCCTTGGCGGCGATCAGCGAAGCGCGGACACGCGCGGTGATCAGCTCGTCCGAGGCATTGGCAAAAAAGCCGCCGGGCTGTTCGATGACGATCTCGTTGGCGACATCCCTTACCCGGGTCGAACTCCAGGCGATGTCCTCAGCGCGCACGCGCTGCTCAGGGCTGGCGACGCGGCCTGACAGGAGCGCAAGGCCCTGGGCAACTTCGACATCGACCTCGCCAAAACCGCCTTCGCTGAGCAGCTTGGTCTTGATTTCGTTGGACGCGGTGGAGTCGTCGACGGCCTCACCAAGCGTGCGGTCCTGGACAGACGCAACGCCGACGGCGCCCGCCGTGCCGAGGACGGCAGCGGCGCAGCCTGAGGCGAGAATTGGCGCGGTCAGGGCCAGCGCGAGGAGGGATGATCTGAGCATGGGTCAAATCTCTTTCTACATAATTCAATGAGTATGGCCTAGAACCGGGTTGGGGCGAAATGTGGGCGCCAGTGATTACGGAAATGTATTGGCAAGTGATGTGGCAAAATCGCCACAAGATCGAACCGCCAATCGCAGCCTGAGAGGTGGGTCTGGCCGGCCATCCAGCTCTCTGCGGCGCGGTTGATGCGCTGCCAGGCCTTTGATGTTACGGCCGTTTCAGCCGCATGGCGGGTGTTGCGGGCTTTCACTTCGATGAAGGCGACCGTATTGCCGCGACGCGCAATGAGATCGATCTCTCCGACTGGCAGGCGAAGGCGTGTTTCGAGGATGCGATAGAATTTGAGGCGCAGCCAGAGCGCGGCCATCGCTTCGGCCCGCCGGCCGCGCCGCTCAGCCGCCTTTCGGGACGCCTCAGCCATTGTCTTTCAGCGCGAGGGCCCGCTGATAGGCCTCGCGTTTCGAAATGCCGAAGGCGTCTGCCACATCATTTGCCGCCTTTTTCATCGGTGCCTCGGCCATGGCTTTGACGAGGGCTGCATCAATGTCGGCTTCATCGGGCGCTTCTTCGAGCGGCGGGCCAACAAGAATGACGATCTCCCCCTTGGGCGGGCCATGTTCGGCGTAATGGGCGGCAAGCTCTGCCAGCGTGCCGTGGCGCGTCTCCTCGAACAGCTTGGTCAGCTCGCGCGCGACTACAGCTGAGCGGTCCGCGCCGAGCGTCTCGGCGAGGTCTGAGAGACACGCGGCAAGGCGCGAGCCACCTTCATAGAAGACGAGCGTTGCCGGCACCGATTTCAGCACTTCGGCCTCCTTGCGCCGCTGGCCGGATTTTACGGGCAGAAAGCCGCAGAACATGAACCGGTCGCTCGGCAGGCCGGACGCCACAAGGCCTGCGAGCAGGGCAGAGGCGCCCGGCACAGGGATGACCTTGATGCCACGCTCGACCGCTTCATGCGCGAGCTTCCAGCCCGGATCGGACACAAGCGGCGTGCCCGCGTCCGAAATCAGTGCGATCACCGCGCCGTCTTCCAGCTTTGAAAGAATGCCGGGGCGCCTCTCTGCCCCATTATGGTCATGGTAGGCACTCAGTTTCGCGCGAATACCATGCGCATCTAGCAGCTTGCGGGCGACGCGTGTGTCTTCGGCCAGAACTTCATCAGCCGCGGCCAGCGTATCGAGCGCGCGCAAGGTAATATCACGCAGATTGCCGATCGGCGTGGACACGATATAGAGGCCGGGCGCCGGGCGGGTTTTGCCGTGTTGCGCGGCGCCTGCCTCAGCACTAGTCTCGCCTGTGGGGCGACTCGTTGCCGGAATGGAAGGATCTTTGGATGACATCTTGGGCACCATCGCGCTTTGCAGGCCTCGCGCCAAGCCTTGTTCTGACAGCTTTTCTTGCGCTTGCAGGCTGTGCCACAGGCCCGAGCCAGCCGCCAGCGCCGATCTCAACCGGCCAGCCGCGTGTCGAGCCCGAACGCGAGACTGTCGATCGCGGCGATGAGCGGCGAGGGAGCGTCCATGACAGCGCCATACTGGCCGATGTGAATGGCATGCCGCTGCCGAAGCCCGGCCGGTTCACGCCTGAATATCTGCAGGGCCGCGACATTGTCCGCGCCGGTGTATTGCTGCCGTTCTCGCACCCGAACGCCAATGTGCGCGCCGAAGCCGAAGGCATGCTGGCAGGCATCGAGATGGCCCTGTTCGATCATGCCGATCAGGAATTTGTTCTGCTGCCCAAGGATACGGCAGGCTCGCAAAGCGTGGCCGTGGAAGTGGCCCACGAAGCCCAGCGCGAAGGGGCAGAATTCTTTCTCGGCCCGCTCTTCGGCTCGAATGTTGCGGTGCTGAATACCGACATGGCGCTCGCCGGCATGCCGATTGTCGGCTTTTCGAATGACCGCACTGTTGCTGGCGGCTCGACCTGGCTCGCCTCGATCACGCCGGAAGAAGAAGTTCGCACCCTGGTCGAATATGCCGTCTCTCGCGGCATCCGGCAGTTTGCCTATTTCGGCCCGCAAAGCGATATCGGATCTCGCATCCAGTCCGCGCTTCAGTTCCACGTCCAGATGGCGGGCGGCAGTCTTGTGTCGAGCGCCTATTATCCGGCCGGGGAAGGCTCACCGACGAGCGAAGCGCAATATCTCGCCAAATCGATCAATCAGGCGAGCGCCAATGGCCGTGTCGCCGTTCTGATCCCCGAGCGCGGCACGCAGCTGCGCCGGGTTGCGCCGCTGCTGGCTTATTATGGGGTCAGCCGCAGCGTGAAACTGATGGGCCTGAGCGGCTGGAATGATCCTGGCATCTGGCGCGAGCCATCGCTGTCGGAGGGCTGGTTCGTTGCCCCGCCGCAGGCCGATCTGCAAGCCTTCGAGTCTCGCTATCGCCGGATCTACGGACAGGCGCCGAGCTCGCTTGCCTCGCAGGCCTATGATGCGGCTGCGCTCGCCATGCAGCTTGCCAAGGATGGTGAGCTTGATCGCGAGGAGCTGACCGAGCGTGACGGCTTTTACGGGCTGAACGGCCTGTTCCGCTTCGCGCCAGACGGCACCAGCGAGCGTCAGCTTGCCATCTATGAAATCTCGTCAGAAGGCGCAGAGGAAATCCAGCCAGCCGGACAGAGCTTCGAGCCGGATATCGGGTAGGTCTTAACCTCGATGGGGTCCCACCCCGACCGTCTCCGGAGGCGAGAGGGCGCAATCCGAAATTTGTAGAGAAACGCCCGCTCGTGGTTCGACTTCGCTCACCATGGCGGGCTATTTCTGACGTCTGTAAAAGGCCGCCATGGTGAGCGTCCTTCGACAGGCTCAGGAGGGGGGTCGAACCACAAGGCCGCTGGCAAGACATCCGAACCCCACGCAACATCCTGCCCCTGTGGCGGGCGGGGGCAGGCTCACCCTAATCGTCCTTGCCGATCGGTTCCGGCAGGCCAAGCAGGCGTCTGGCGGCGCGGCGGTGTTTGGGCTGGATATGGGCACCGACAATGCCGAGCGCGGTTGCGAGCACGGTGGCGTCATCGGTAAAGCCGAGGCCGACGATAATGTCGGGCAGCGCGTCTGTCGGCACGACGAAATAGCCGAGGGCAGCGAACAGGATCGCCTTCACTTTCTTG
>NZ_JBARZC010000419.1:0-3749 GCF_049649345.1 Henriciella sp.
CATGTTGGCCCTCCCCGCGCTCTACCGGCAGGCCGTGTCCTCACTGTCCATGGCGCGCTCCATCTCGCTGGACCAGAACGTGCTCGCCTATCTCGAGACGCTCTGCGCGCGGGCCTATTTCTTCGTCTATGGGACCCGCGTCAGCATTGGCACGCGGATGGCGCAATATTTCCGCCGCGACTGGCCGCAGGCTGTCCAGGCCGCCCTCTGGCCGACCCTGCTTGCTGCATTCTGCCTGTTTGGCGGGGCGGCCCTCGCCTTCTTCCTCTGCCTGCAGGACATGGAGTGGTACTGGACCTTCCACCAGGGCTGGGACAGCCGCAATCCGGGCGCCAGCGCCGAGCATCTGCGCTCGACCCTTTATACAGACGGCCAAGCCGATATTGGCGACATGCTCGCCGCCTTTGCCGCCCAGCTCTTCTCGCACAATTCAGGCATTGCCATCTTCGCCTTTGCGCTCGGCTTCTGCTTCGGCATGCCGACCGCCGTCCTGCTCATCTATAATGGCGTCTATCTCGGCAGCTTCTATGCGGTCTTCTGGGACAAGGGGCTTGGCGCAGAGCTGACCGGCTGGCTCCTCATCCACGGCGTTACAGAACTCTTCGCCATCGTCCTCGCCGGCGCGGCGGGCTTCATGATTGGCGGGGCGGTCGCCTTTCCCGGCACCAGGAGCCGGATGCAATCGATGCGCGATGCTGGCAATGAAGCTGCGCTTGTCATCATCGGCGCGGTCATCATGCTGTTCATCGCTGCCCTTCTGGAAGGCTTTGCGCGTCAGCTGATCAATGTCGACCTCACGCGCTACATCATCGCCGGGGTGACGCTCCTATTCTGGCTCGCCTATTTCTACTGGCCGCGTGGCCGGCGGGAGGCTGGATAATGGCGCGCGCGAAAGCCACTGACAAAGCCTCTGGCGAAAGCCGGCGCGAGGCGATCCGCCGGCGCGACCTTCGCCTCAAGGAACAGGAACGCCAGGCCAAACGCGTGCGCCCGCTGGTGACGCCGGAAGGCGCCGCCCTGAACCTCAAGATCGCCTCCGCCTCAGAGCGGGCGGGTGCCTTTCTGCTCGATTTCACACTGCAGATCATGCTGATCATCGCCTCTGTCTGGCTGATCGCGCTCGCCTTCTCGTCCATGGGCTTTGAAGGCTGGCAGATTGCCGGCTCGGTCAGCGCGGTCGTGGTCTTTCTCCTACGCAATTTCTATTTCGTCTTCTTCGAGATCGGGCGCAAAGCCGCAACACCGGGCAAGCGCGCACTCGGCCTTCGCGTGGCCGCGCGCAATGGCGGTAGGCTGACGGCGAATGCTGTGCTCGCGCGCAATTTCATGCGGGAACTGGAAGTCTTCCTGCCGCTGTCGCTGCTGTTGATGACAGCTGAAGACGAGATCAGCGCCTGGATCCGTCTGCTGGGAGTCGCCTGGACGGGCGTGTTCGTCCTCTTTCCCCTGTTCAACCGCGACAAGCTGCGCGTCGGCGACCTCATCGCCGGCACGATCGTCATCCACGCGCCGCGCACCAAGCTGAAAAAGGACATCACCTCCGCCGCGCCGATCGAGAGCGTAGCCGGCTATGTTTTCCGGGACGCCGAACTCGACATTTACGGCATTCACGAGCTTCATGTGCTCGAAGACGTGCTGCGCCAGTCGACCAAGGAGATCAAGGCCCGCGTCGCCGAGCGCATCCGCGCCAAGATCGGCCGCGAAAAACAGGCCGGCGACGAGGATCTCGCCTTTCTCGAAGCCTATTACGCCGCCCTCCGCGCCCGGCTCGAACAACGCATGCTGTTTGGGGAGAGGAAGGCGGACAAGTTCGATACGGGCACGAAGAGTGATCCGCTGGGAGGGAAGAAATGAGACACGCCTTGATCATCTGTGCGGCCGGAATACCACTCTTGGCCAGTTGCGCCGCGAATGCCGAGCCTGCTGCGGATATGGGCCTCTCGTGGATGACGGGCTGCTGGGCGCATGAGGATGGGGCCACGCGCGAGATCTGGTCGGCGCCTGAGGGCGGCCTGATGTTCGGCTATTCGGTGACGCTGCGCGGCGGAGAGGCCGTATTCTTCGAGGATTTGCGCATTGAGATGCGGGATGGAAAGGCGGTCTATATCGCTTCGCCAGGCGGCGCGCCGCCGACAGAATTCACTGAAACCGAGCGCGGCGGGATTTCCATCACCTTCGAGAATCCTGACAATGATTATCCGCAGCGGATCAGATATGACCTCAACCGGGTCGCTCTCATTGCCACTATCTCGCTGGCCGATGGCAGCAAGGTGAGATCGTTTCCGATGGCGCGATGTGAGACGGCCGAAGATGACGCTACGGAGATTGGCGAGCAACCTTAAGAGCGATCCATGTAAAGCGCGCCTGCGCCTATGCAAGATCAATCTAACCAAGCCCCTGCCTGGGATTTTGTTCGCTAATTTGGTCCCCCGGATCGGCGGCCGCCGCCGCATTCATTCCGTAAAATCAGTCCCCCGGACTGATTTTTGGCGCAAAGCGCCACCCGGAATGAATGGTGGGCCCGGAGGGACTTGAACCCCCGACCAGACCGTTATGAGCGGTCCGCTCTAACCAACTGAGCTACAGGCCCTGGAACCATTTGTCCGACGATCATCTTGTAGATGACACGAAGCCGCCGCAATGGCGGAATTATATCGCGAAAGCAAGTCCCTGACACTGAAAGGAGCAGGAAATGACACTGACAAGAAACAAGATTATCGCAGGTCTGGCCGGCGCGACAGCGCTTGTGGCCTGCGGCACGAGTCTCGCCCAGCAACAGCCCGCCAGCACGCCGAATGTGCCCGGCGAAGCACCGGTCCCGTCATCGCATCCCAATTCGATCCAGCCTGAAACGACCCTGTCGATTTCAGCGTCCGGCGAGGTCTCGCGGACCCCGGATATCGCGACCATCACGGCCGGCGTCCAGACCGAAGCGGAGACTGCATCAGAGGCCATGTCGCAAAATGCTGCGCGCATGGATGGCGTCTACGCCGCGCTTCGCAGTGCAGGTGTCGCTGAACGCGACATGCAGACTTCCAACCTCTCTCTGCAGCCGCGCTATAACTATTCAAACCGCGACGGCTCGCCCCCAAAGGTCACAGGCTATACCGCCAGCAACCAGCTCAATGTGAAGGTCCGCGATCTCGATAATCTCGGCGAGACCATGGATGCGATCGTTGCGCAGGGCGGAAACACGATTTCAGGGCTTCAATTCGGCCTTGATGATCCCTCCGAGGCCCGTGACGAGGCGCGCCGTGAGGCCATTCAGAAAGCTGTCGAGCGCGCAAGTCTCTATGCCGAGGCGACCGGCTACCGCGTCGCCCGGATCGTGACAATTTCGGAGAATGCATCGGGCGGCAACATGCCCATGCCGATGATGGCCGTGCGCAACGAGTCTGCCGATGCGAGCACGCAGGTCTCAAGCGGTGAAGTTGGCTACAGCGTTGATGTCAATGTAACTTTCGAACTGCGCAAATAGGTCTGCACAAGGACCAAATAGCGACCCCGGCACGAATCGGGGTCGCCACTCCCGCATAACAGCGCTAGGCTCTCCCCGGAAGACGTAAAGTCGAGGGGATATCATGCGCGTATTGACGATGCTTTGCTGCGGGGTGCTTGCCGCATGCGCGACGAGGGGTGATGAGCCGGTGGAGCAGGCGGCGGACTATCCGCCCGTTCCAATTGTGGGAAGCCCTGCCCCGGCAGCCGGAGACGTGCCAGCCTCACCAGTCCCATCCCGGCCGCGCGGG
>NZ_JBARZC010000420.1:0-2370 GCF_049649345.1 Henriciella sp.
GAACTATCGCGCTCAACAGGGTATAGCTCAGACTGGATCACCCATGGAAGAACAAACAAGCAAGCGGCGTTTCCTGACCTGGAAACTCGCCAGGCGCGTTGCGATTGGCCTGTTCATTCTTGCAGCGCTTTGTTTTATAGTGCTTTTCTTGTGGATCGCGGCGCTGTCTCGCGACCTGCCTTCGCATGAGCGGCTGGCGACTTATGAGCCGCCCATCACCTCGCGCGTGCATGCCGGTGACGGGACCCTGATCGCCGAATTTGCCGAAGAACACCGCGTTTTCGTGCCAATCGAATCAATACCGGATCATGTCGTTCAGGCGTTCGTTGCGGCTGAGGACAAGAAGTTTTTCAGTCATGAGGGCCTCGACTATGTGGGTATCCTGCGCGGCGCGATCAATTCTGCAAAGATCAAGCTGACAGGTGGCGGCAATCTGCAGGGTGGCTCGACGATCACCCAGCAGGTCGCGAAGAACATGCTGCTGACGCGCGATCAGACCATTCAGCGTAAGGTGAAAGAGGCGATCATTGCGCGCCGGATGGAAAAGGCGTTCACCAAGGACGAAATCATCGAACTGTATCTGAACGAGATCTATCTCGGGGTCCGCTCATATGGTGTCGGCTCGGCGGCGCTGATCTATTTCGACAAATCGCTGCCCGAGCTCAACCTATCAGAAGCGGCCATTCTGGCGTCGCTCGCCAAGGCGCCGTCGACGGTAAACCCATACCGCCGGCCCGAACGGCTTCTCGCGCGGCGCAACTACGTTCTCGATAGAATGGTCGAAGATGGCTATATCACCCGGCAAGAGGCCGACGCCGCCAAGGAACGGTCGCTTGAGGTTACTGAGCGTCTTCGCGGACCGGAATATGCCGCTGCGACCTATTTTGTTCAGGAGTTGCGCAAGCAGCTGATCGAACAGTATGGCGAAGAAGCGCTGCAACGCGGCGGCCTGTCGGTCAGGACAACGATCGATACGCGCCTTCAGCTTGCCGCCCAGGAAGCGCTGCAAGCGGGCCTCGAATCCTATGACCGTCGTCACAACTACCGCGGACCGTTTGCGACGATCGATCCGGATGGCAATGTCGCCGAACAGCTGCAGGAGCTGACCCTGCCGCCAGGCTATGGTGTCTGGGAAGCCGGCATGGTCTCGGCTGTCAATGCCGGCGGGGCGACGCTCGTTCTGAACGATGCGCGCGAGACATCGATACCGAAGGAAGATGTCGAATGGGCATCGAGCTGGAAAGATGCTGACACCGGCAAGAGCGGTCTGTCCAAGGGCGATGTCGTTCTGGTCGAGGTCGAGCGGACCGAACAGCGCCGGGCCGGAACCGACGATACGCCTGAGGAAGAACTCGGCGAAGGCGACTGGGTTTATATCCCTGCGGAGACCGCCATTTTGCGGCAGGTCCCGGACGTGGAAGGCGCGATCGTTGCGCTTGATCCGCATACGGGCCGCGTGCTCGCAATGGTCGGTGGCTACTCTTTCTTCAAGAGCCCGTTCAACCGGGTTACGCAGGCCGTTCGCCAGCCTGGCTCCTCGTTCAAGCCCTTCGTCTACGGCGCAGCGCTCGAGAACGGATATACACCGTCGACGCGCATTCTGGACGCGCCCTTCGTCTATTATGATGAGAATATCGACGAGACCTGGAAACCGCAGAACTATTCCCAGGGCCGGTCCTATGGCGAAGTGACCATGCGGACTGCGCTGGAACGGTCTTTCAACCAGGTGACGGCGCGCGTCGCTGTGGACATCGGCATGCCGGCTGTGGCCGAGTTTGCCGAGCGGTTCGGGCTTTATGACGAGCTGCCGCCTTATCCAGCCATGTCGCTTGGTTCGGGTGAAACGACCCCTTGGCGCCTGGCCCGCGGCTATGCCGCTTTCGTCAATGGCGGCAAGGAAGTGACGCCGACGCTGCTCGACCGCGTCCAGGATCGCCATGGTCAGACGCTCTACAAGCACGATACCCGCGCCTGTGAAGGCTGCGTTGCAGAAGAATGGGATGGGGAGGGCCCGCCGGAGCTTGCGGACAATCGCGAGCAGCTGGTTGATCCGATCATCGCCTATCAGCTCGTCCATATGCTTGAAGGCGTCGTGGAGCGCGGCACGGCGCGGCGAGCCGCCCGCATCGGCAAGCCTCTCGCCGCCAAGACCGGTACGACAAACGACTATGTCGACGCGTTGACCTTTGGTTTTTCGCCAGATCTCGTTGTCGGTGTTTGGGTCGGGTTCGACACGCCGAAGACGCTCGGCGAGGGCGAATCTGGCGGTTCGGTTGCCGGTGTAATCTTCACCGACTTCATGACCGAGGCGCTGGAAGAGGCCCCGCCGCTGCCTTTCCGCATCCCGCCCGGCGTACGATTGGTGTCGGT
>NZ_JBARZC010000421.1:0-3271 GCF_049649345.1 Henriciella sp.
CCCTTCTACACTCCAATGAAAAAGCCAGGCCGGGATCATCCCGTCCGGCCATTCAATTCTCCCCGATCAGGTCGCGCCGCAGGTCATGGCGGCCTGCATGGCGAATGACATGAACTGGCCCTGCTGTTCAGGCGTCATATCATTCATGATCTCTTCGGTCGCTTCCTCGCCATCCTTGGCCGCCTGGGCGAGCTTGGAATAAAGATCGTCGTCGAGATTTTTCTCTGCGGAATCGGCCATGCACTCGCACGTTGCCTGGTCCATTGAGCCGTCATCGACACAAGCATTGACGAGCGCGGCGCGGTCACCACCGCCGCCGCCACAGGCCGCAAGGCCGAACAGTGCTGCAGACGCCAACATGGTTTTCTTCATGGGCTAATTCCCTTCATCACAATATCGAAGCGCCAAGGTTTCCACGATTTTGCGGGGCTGACCAGCAAAAAACCGCCTATTCGCGCCTGAGAAGGCGATCCAGCTGAAACCTGTTGCCAAATGTCTTCAGGAAATCCGCCTTCACTTCGGCCGGGTCGTAATCATCGCGAACCCAGTCGATAAAAGGCTTGGGGCTTTCCCTGGTGGCAGTGAGATAGGCTTCGAAGAAGGCGTCCAGCATGCCCGTCTTGCCTGACTTCACATGCAGATACTTGCCCGACAGCTGGTCCCTCGCCTTTCGGACCGGCATGTCGCCCCGGAAGATCATGTAGAGCGCGCTCATCAGACCGGCCCGGTCAGCGCCGGACTTGCAGTGCATGAGCGCGGGATACTCGATCGTCTCGAACAGGTCTTTCGCGGCAAGGATCGTCTCGACCTTGGGGGTGTCGCGCGAAAAGACCTGGAAGTCGACCAGCGTGATGCCGGCCTCCTCGCACGCCTCCTTCTCGAGCAGGTAATAGCCCTTCGTGCTCTCGCCTCTCAGATTGAGGATCGTCCTGATGCTGCGAAGTTTGGCGTGTTCGACGACCTGGCGCGGATTGGGCTGGTTGGACCGCCACATCTCCGGGCTGATCTGGTGCAGGTTCTGGAAGCTTTCGCGCAGGAAACCGTGATCGCCGAGAACGAGTTCGCGTTCGGCGCGCTTCCGGCCCTTCTCAGTCGAAAGATCAGGCGCGACATGCGGTTTGCGTTTCTTCTTCTTTTTCTTCGGAGGTGTGTCAGAGGCCTGCTCGGTCATGCCAGCGGCCTAGCCAAGCGATAGCAGAAAGGCAAGCGCGCAAGCTGCCGCAATCCAGGCGTCCAGACAGGCTAAACAAAGCGGTAACCACAAGGCGTTAGGCTGATCGTCCTACACTGCCCAGCAGATCACGGTCCTGACAGATGATCCCGAAAACTCTTGCCCGCTCATGTCTGATGGCCCTACTTGCCTGCGGCCTCGGCGCACCTGCGGCCCTCGGCTTCGAGGTTGGTCTGCAGCCAACAACAGTGGAGATGAGCGCTGACCCGGGCAATCGCCAGCGCCAGGTCATCAGCATTTCGAACAGCGACAGCGACGCGCCCATCTCGCTGACCATCGGTCTTGCCGACTGGACCCTCGCCCGCGATGGACAGATCAGGCTTTCTCCGCCTGGCGAGCGCGAAGAATCGGCGTCCGACTGGGTGCGCTTCAGCCCCTCCTTCGTGACCCTGGAGCCCGGCGAAAGCCAGAAAATCCTTGTCGATATCATAGCGCCGGCCAAGCTGGCGCGGACCGGCGACTACCGGTTTGCCGTGCTTGCCTCGACGATCCTGCCAGACCGGCAAGGCGGCCAATCGGGTATCCTCAAAAAATATGAGATCGCCAGCCTATTCTATCTGACGACCGACCGCGCCATGAGCCATCCGGCTGTGCGCGACGTCCGCCTGTCTGTCGCAGCAGACGGCCGGCAAACCCTCAAGCTGATGGTCGAGAATTCCGGCAATGCGCATGCCCGCCTCAATGGCGATGTCCTGATCGAAGGCAAAGGCGAACGCATCGAGATCCCGATCTCCAACCTGGTCGTTCTGGAAAACTCAGAACGCGAATTCGACGTGCCGTTTGAGGGGCCTCTGCCGGCCAATCCCAGTGTGACGGTGAGTTTCGAGAATGTGTTCGCGCCGCAGGGCTCTGGCGGGACACAGCCGGTGAAGACCTATACTGCTCCGCTCTCGGTCACAGGGGCGCCGCGCCTGTCAGCCTCGATCCAGTAAAGCCGGGCAAAGCCGCTCAACGCCTCCAGCCAAGCCCTTCCAGCATCGAGACCGCTTCATAAAGCGGCAGGCCGACAATGCCTGTATAAGAACCGTTGATCTGTTTGATAAAAGCGGCCGCTTCGCCCTGGATCGCATAGCCGCCCGCTTTGCCGACGCCGTCGCCGGACGCCACATAGTGCTCGATCTCATCGTCTGTCAGCCGTTTGAAGACTACGCGTGAGAGTACAACCCGCACCGATTTTCGTCCGTCCGGCGCGATGACAGCCAGCCCGGTTAGCACCTGATGCGCGCGGCCTGATAAAAGCGCGAGACAGTCGCGCACCTCATCGCCGTCGCCGGCCTTGGGCAGCATGCGCCGGCCCAGCGCGACGACCGTATCGCCGCCGAGCGTGAACTGCCCGGGCGCATGCACATGGGCCGCTTTTGACAGGGCAAGCCGCTCTGCCAGCACGCGGGGCGTTTCATGTTTTGCGGGGGTTTCGTCTATATCGGCGGGGGCAACCCTGTCCGGTCTGATCCCGGCCTGGGCCAGAAGGTCCAGCCGCCGAGGGCTCGCGCTCGCCAGCACCAGAGGTGCGCGCGCATCGCCCACTCTATTTGAAGCGGTACGTGATCCGGCCCTTGGTCAGATCATAGGGCGTCATTTCGACGAGCACCTTGTCGCCCGTCAGGATGCGGATGCGGTTCTTGCGCATCTTGCCGGCTGTATAGCCGATGATTTCATGGTCGTTCTCGAGCTTCACGCGAAAGGTCGCGTTTGGAAGCAGTTCCATGATCGTTCCATTGAACTCGATCAGTTCTTCTTTTGCCATTGGCACTCCTATTGTGGCCTGCGGAATCGGCTCCGCGACGGCCTATATGGTGCGGTTCGTAACTTTCGTCACCTCCAAGAGCAAGCTGTTTGCACTGCAAGGTGCAGATATCGCCCCTCGCGGGTAACTTATTCGACACGAATTTCAGCCACAGTCAGCAGAAATAAAAACACGGGACAGGTGACGGGATGTTAGAACAATTGTCCACTCACAGAGGGCTGCCGCCGGAATCAGTCTTCCTGAATTTCCGCAAGCTGCTGGACAATATGCTGACGCCCTACATCGTGATGGAC
>NZ_JBARZC010000422.1:0-5451 GCF_049649345.1 Henriciella sp.
GCGCAGGAGAGCCCAGGCACGACCACTGATGAAGTCCGTCAGGAGACGGTCATTGTTACAGGAACTTCGGCCTTCGGGGCGACCAAGTCGCAAACCCCGATCGTTGAAACAGCCCGCTCGTTGTCAGTCGAAACCGATGACATGTTCACCGACAAGGGCGCGCTAAACCTTGCCCAGGCGCTGACCTATGTCGCAGGCGTGACAGCCGAACCTTATGGCTTCTCGACCCGCGGGGATTTTGCCCAGTCGCGCGGGCTGGAGCTGCCACGCTATCGCGATTCCATTCAGGAACTGTTCGGCAGCTATAACTCGACCCGCGCCGATCTCTACACGGTTGAGCAGGTCGAAGTCCTGAAAGGTCCGGCCTCGGTGCTCTATGGGCAGGGCTCTCCGGGCGGTATTGTGAACTATGTCTCCAAGACGCCGCGAGGCACATTTGGCGGCGAGCTTCAGGCAAAGATTGGCAATTTTGACCGCTACGAGGTCGCTGGTGATGTAACTGGCCCCATCGCCGGAACGGACGGCAAGCTCCAATTCCGTCTGGTCGGCCTTTACCGCGATACGGGTACGCAGGTTGAGCAGGTCGATGAGCAGACCACGGTCTTCATGCCGTCGCTTTCATGGCTGCCGACGCCGGACACCAAATTTACGCTGATCGGACTGGTGCAGGACACCAATAGCGACACCGCGTCCCAGTTCATCCCGATCAAGGGCACGCTGGAGCCGCTTGATGATGGCAGCTATCTTGACTGGGAACTGTATGCCGGTGAGGAGGGGTTTAACCGCTACGACACGAATTCAGAACAGGTCACGCTGCTCGGCGAGCACCGCATCAGCGACAATCTGATAATTGAAGGCACGGCGCTTTGGCGGTCGGGTGAGGCGGACTATCATCAGGCCTGGCCGGCCTTCATCGGTGGCACGCGCTATATCAATGATGTCCTCGGCGTTGATACGTTCACCGACACGACGGTCGCGCGGACATTTTATCAAGGCGACAACACGTTCGACCAGCTGGCCGGTGATGTCCGCCTTCGCGCCGGTTTCACGACGGGTGCGCTGGAGCACGATCTGCTTGCGGGCGTGCAGTATCAGGATGTCGAAACCGACAGCAACACATCCTATTGCTTTGCGGGCGGCGCCTCTCCCGGCGGCTGCGGCACCTTCTCCAGTTTCGACTATGTGCTGGACCTGAAGAACCCGGTCTACACCGGCGCGCCGGATCAGTCTGTCTTTGACGCGATTTACAATGATGCGCCAACACAATCGGTTCAGGACACGGGCATCTATGTGTCGGATCAAGTTTCTGTCGACAAATGGCGCTTCACGCTCGGCGTGCGCGCTGACAACGTCGAGAATGAGGCGGGCGGCGTATCGCAGGATGACGACGCCATCTCGACCAGCTTCGGGGTGCTCTACCGGTTCGACAATGGCATCGCGCCTTATGCGAGCTATTCGGAGAGCTTCGAGACCGTGGTCGGGACAGACCTTGCCGGAAACCAGCTCGAGCCAGAGGAATCGCGCCAGTATGAGGCAGGCATCAAATATGAGCCGAAGGGTATTCCGGGCCTCGTCACGCTGGCCTATTACGATATCGAAATCTCGAATCTGCCTAATCCCAACAGTCTGCCTGGCGATGCCGCCCAGCAGCAGGGGGTCTCAACGCTGAGAGGGTTCGAAGTGGAGGGCCGCCTCCAGTTCGACGAGGTCTACCTGCAAGCGGCCGCGTCCACTATTGATGCTGAAGATCCGAATGGCCTCAAGCTTGCCGCGATCCCTGAAACACAGGCCTCCTTATGGACGACATGGCGCCCGCAGGGCGCGCTTAAGGGCTTCAAGGCAGGGGCCGGCATTCGCTATGTCGGCGAAACAGTCTCGGAAAATGGCACGCTTCGATATGTGACGCCGGACTATACGCTCGGCGATCTGATGGTCGGCTATGAGTGGGAGCAGTGGGACTTTGCCGTCAACGCCCGGAATGTGACCGATGAGGAATACCTCACCGGTTGCCTCACGCGCGGCGACTGCTTCCCCGGCCTTCGCCGCACTGTTGTGGCCAATCTGCGCTACAAATTCTGATCGGCCGGGAGCGCTGTGATGAGCATGTTCGACCTTGGCCTGATGACCGCTACGAGCCTTATGGCGCTCGGGGCGGTCGGCCTGCTTTACCTGTGCTGGAAGCGGACCGGCCGGCCGGGTCTTCTCACGGTCGGCTGGGCTCTGTTGGCTATGGGCTGCATTCTTGCGTTTCTCGCCAATGGTGACCGGGGCGTCGCGCAGGTGACGCTCGTTGTCATGGCCGGTGCGACCATGATCTTCGCCATCGGGCTTTTGCGGGGGCTTGCTCCAACGATCCCAGCGGCGCGCGAAAGGCGGGATGTGATGGGTGCGCGCCATCGGCGTCACCGGCTCATGACGGGGTTCTCCAGCGTCTGGACCTTCCTCATTACCGGACCTGTCGCGGGGGGCATTGCCCTCTTTGCATCGGCTGGCCTGTTCAAGCTGCTGAGGCCTGAGGAAGGGAACCCGGCAACCGCTGGCGCCATCGCAATCATCGCGGCCGTCCTGATCTGGGCCGCACTTTCCGTCGCATTGCTCATGGAGCCGCGGAGCGGGCGCCGGTCCATTTATGCGGGTGTCGCCCTTATCGGCGCTCTCGCTTCAGCCTTTATCTAAGGAGAACCCCTTGGCGTCTTCCATTTGGCCAAAATCGAGCAAGGCGCGGGTCGACCGGTCGCTGTCGGCCCATTCAGTCATGGGGCTTGCGATCAGCGCTGTCATGTTCATCATCTGCCTCAGCGGGACGGTCGCCGTCTTCGAAGATGAAATCGGCTGGTGGGAAAACCCGGCGAGCGCGGCGGTTGAGACCGTGTCGCCAGCGACAGCGCAGACAACCGCCCGGAATGTCATTGCGGCACAGCCCGGAACGACCCATCTCTATCTTTATCTGCCGCGCGAGAACTGGCCGCGCTATGTGGCCGGTGGGGATGACGGCCTGCAGACGGTCACGCCCGGCGGCGAGCTGTCAGGCGAGTATGAAACCCCCTGGAACGACTTCCTGATCGATCTGCATTATTATCTGAACCTGCCAGCCAGTTTCGGGATGATCGTTGTCGCCACCTTCGGGGTGATGCTCATCGCGATGGCGATATCCGGCTTTCTGGCCCATCCGCGCATTTTCCGCGACGCCTTCCGGTTTCGCCGTAAGGGACAGGCGCGTCTCATCCAGGCTGACCTTCATAACCGGCTCAGTGTCTGGACTGCGCCTTTCACCATAGTTGTGGCAGGGACAGGCGCCATGATCGGCCTGTTTGCGGTCGTCGCCCTTGTTCTCGCGCAGACGAGCTTTGACGGGGACACACGAGCGTTATCGGAAGCGATTTTCGGCGAAGAACCGGCTATGGACGAGACCCCAACGAGGCTTGCGGAGGTGGATGCCGCACTGCTCAATCTGAGCGTGGTCGCTCCTGATGCAGACCCGTTCCTGGTCATCGTGCATGATCCCGGCACTGCCGGTCAGCATGTCTCTATCTATGGCGAGCATCATGACCGGCTGGTCTATGGGGAGATGTACAATTTTGACGCGGCGGGAAACTATACCGGCCACACCGGCTTTTCCGACGGAGAGCTCGGCCAGCAGATTGCCATGTCGACCTACCGCGTGCATTTCGGGGATTTTGGCGGCCTGCCAGTGAAGTTGGCATATTTCGTGTTCGGGATCGCGCTCTGCATTATCATCGCTGCGGGCATGAACATTTATTTCTTGAAGCGCAGGGAAGCGGGCCGGCCCATGCCGGGATTTGAAGCGGCCTGGTCGGCGCTGGTGTGGGGCACGCCGGCTCTGCTCACATTGGCCTTGCTGGCGGCTCTCGTCGGACTGCCTGCGGTTTTTCTTGGCTGGTTGTTCTGGGCGGGACTTGTGGCAGCCAGCGCAGCTTGTGCGGTGAGAGGCAACGCTATCCAGTCGGGCGCGCTGATGCGGATCATACTGGCAGTGGCGCTGTCATTGTCCGTGATCATCCACGCGGCGCGTTTCATCCCCTCCTATACAAACCCCTATATCTGGATAACCAGCGCCGGCTTGCTGGGACTTGGCGTGTGTGTGCTGTCTATCAAGGGCGGCGCGATATCTGTCCGCGCGCCGAGACAGGCACTGCGTCCAGCAGATTAGGAATTAGGGGATGGTTCAGCTGCGCCGGGCATGTCCGCTGCGGACTTCTCCGACGTATTCCCGGACGGGCCAAATGCTGATCGGCGCCAGATTCATGGCGCGGCGATAGATCTGGAAGGTGCGGGCGCCGAGCTCGTCGCGGGTCCAGCGGCCGGCAGCGTCCAGCCCATTGCGGCGCATCTCGAGAAGCGCGTCCCGGTCTCCAAACATGCTGACGATGGACGCGGCAATCTGGTCAGGCGTGCAGTTTTCAACAAGGCGGCCGCAGGCATAATTCTGGACGAATTCCATCGCGGTCGGGTCCTCGGCGCAGGCCAGAAGCGGGCGACCAAAGGCCGCCGCTTCGCGGTAGACAGAGCCTGTCGACTGGAAACGTGAGGGGGCCAGGACGCCGTGGCAGCGTGCGATCACATGGCTCATCGAAAGATCTGTCAGTCTGCCAAAGTCGAGAATCTGCTCCATGACGGTTTCCGACAGGCCAAACCGGTGTGTGTAGGAGTCAAGGACGTCTGGTTCGAGCCCGATCAGATGCAGCTCCGGCAGTGGCTCGCTCATGCTTTCATAGTGGCGGACCACTTTCGCGAAGGCCTGCAGCATCTCCCCAAACCCCTTGCGGGCGTCGTCGCCGCCAATATAGGCGAGGCGCAGGCGCGCATGTGCAGGCGGGAACGGTATGGACTGGCCGGCCTTGCGGATTTCCGGATTGACCGACATCGGCGTAACCATGTGGACTTGGCCAGGACGAAGGTCATACCAGTCCTTGATGAACGCCGCATTCGAGCGGCTGTTGGAAATGATCGCGGCGGCCTTGCGGGCCGAGCGGGCTTCAAGACCACGGGCGACGCAGGCTGAGAGGCGCTGTCCGCGCGTCGCTGAGGGAGCGTCCATGGCGTCGGGAGCGGTGCTGCGAACGACGACAGGAAGGCCGCAATTCATCAGCATGGAGGCTGGCGCGCGCCAGTTCGTCGTCTCGATAACATCAAAACGCCGCCGCTCGTGTTCTTCCTGAACGCGTTCGCGGAAAGCGGCCGAGGTCGCAATGTGGTTTAGGCCAGGCACACAGCGTATAAGCCGGCGCAGGCCCGTAACGCGTCCGGCGCACCCGATCACTTCGATCTTCTCATGGTCGGTGCTGACTGTGTCATCGCGGTCCATTGTGAACACGCGCACATTCGCGCCATGGGCGGCGAGTGCATGGGCTGTCTCGCTCGCGACCCGGCCCTTGGCAGTCGGGATCGGAGGATACTCCCAGGTGAGAAGCGCGACTTCGAGGCAAGGCT
>NZ_JBARZC010000423.1:0-6340 GCF_049649345.1 Henriciella sp.
CCCGATTCCGAACGGATTAACGAGACTACGGGCCTTGTGGAAGCGCTCGGGTGCAATCTTGCTTTCTTGCGTCCTGAACATGTGCGCAAGCCAAATGCGTCTCATCTGCTTTCAGGCGGTATCCTTGAGCGGCTGCGCGAAGACATTGAGCAGAATGAATGCAATCTCTGTGTGATTGATGCCAATCTTTCGCCTGTCCAGCAGCGCAACCTCGAAACTGTACTGAAGGCAAAGGTCATTGACCGGACGGGCCTGATCCTTGAAATCTTCGGTCTTCGCGCGCGCACCAAGGAAGGCAAGCTGCAGGTCGAGCTTGCGCGTCTATCCTATGAGAGGTCTCGCCTGGTGCGCACCTGGACCCACCTTGAGCGCCAGCGCGGCGGCGGCGGCTTCTTGAGTGGTCCAGGCGAGACGCAACTCGAGGCCGACAGGCGGATGCTCGACCGCCAGCTCGCATCGCTGAAGTCAGAACTGGACGATGTAAAACGCACGCGGAAGCTGCAGCGCGAAGGCCGCCGCCAGGCAGAGTTTCCCGTTGTGGCTCTTGTCGGTTACACGAATGCGGGGAAATCGACCCTCTTCAACAGAATGACGGGCGCGAATGTCTTTGCCAGGGACATGCCTTTTGCAACGCTTGATCCGACAATCAGACGGTTTGAACTTCCCCGCATCGGCGATGCAGCGCTGGTCGACACGGTTGGTTTCATAACAGATCTGCCCACCCATCTTATCGACAGTTTCCGGGCCACGCTTGAAGAGACGCTGGATGCCGATCTGCTGGTTCATGTCAGGGACCGCTCAAGCGTGTTCGATGAAGAGCGCAAACAGGATGTCCTCAAGGTTCTGACCCGTCTGAAAGATGAATCCGGCAAGGAGCTGCCCCGGATTGTCGAGGCGTGGAACAAGACCGATTTGCTACCGGATGACCTGCGTGAATCGCTGCACATGTCGGCGCGAGCCGGACTTCAGGAGACGCCGGCTGTCGTCATCTCGGCTCTTACGGGGGACGGCATTGAGGACCTGCTAGAGCTGATTTCAACCGGCATCCAGGAGGAGCTCGACGCCTATCTGTTCGAGCTGCCGCCGAAATTGGGCGCGGTTAGAGCATGGCTTTTCGAACATGGCAGCGTGACCGGTGAAGACGTACTGCCGGATGGGACGGTGAAGCTGCACGTTCTCCTCAGCCAGAAACATCTCGGCCGCCTGGAAGCCGAGTTCCCTGCCGTAAGCCCGCAAATTCTCGATGACTGATCAGACAGGCTTCAGGAGGGCGTGCCGCTTTTTTCCAGCGGACAATTTGACGACGCCATCATCTGTCACGTGCTCCGTTGTGAAGAGTGCGTTCTGGTCCCGGATGCTCTCATCATTCACCTTTGCCGCGCCTTGCTTGATCAGCCGCCGGGCTTCGCCATTCGACTGGGTAAGCCCGCAAGCGGTGAAGCCAGCAGCCACCAGCATATCGGCCTCAAATTCGCTCTTGGCAATTTCGGTTGTCGGCAGGGCGTCATCTACGCTTCCTGCACCGAACACCGCAGCGGCAGCGCGTTCAGCATCTTCAGCCGCTTGCTCGCCGTGCAGCATCGTCGTCGTAGCATTGGCCAGCGCGATCTTCGCTGAATTGATGTCAGCGCCTTGCAAGGCTTCGAGGCGTTCGATTGCACTGAGCGGCATATCCGTGAACAGTCGCAGAAAACGGCCGACATCGGCGTCTTCGGTATTTCGCCAGAATTGCCAGTATTCGTACGGCGATTTTCGCTCCGCATTCAGCCAGACAGCGCCATCGGCCGTCTTGCCCATCTTTCCGCCGGAGGCGGTGGTAATGAGGTGTGAGGTCAGGCCATAAGCCTCGCCATCAGCAACGCGCCGCGTCAGGTCCACGCCATTCACGATATTGCCCCACTGGTCGGAACCGCCAAGCTGCAGACGCACGCCATGGCGTCTGTAGAGCTCAAGGAAATCGTAAGCCTGAAGCAGCATGTAGTTGAATTCGAGGAAGGTGTAGGGCTGTTCATTGCGCAACCGCCGGTCCACCGTTTCCTGCTTGATCATCGTGTTGATCGTGAAGTGCACGCCATAATCACGCAGGAATTCGACATAGCCAATTGTTGAGAGCCACTCGTCATTGTTGACCATGATCGCATCGGTCGGCCCGTCTCCGAACGTCAGAAAAGGCGCGAATGCCTTCTTGATGCCATCCATGTTTGACTGGATCTGATCATCGGTGAGCAGAGGCCGTGATTTTTCCTTGTCCGTCGGATCGCCGACCTTGGTTGTCCCGCCACCCATGAGCACGACCGGCTTGCCGCCAGCCTGCTGCAGGCGCCGCAGCATCATGATCTGCAGGAGAGACCCGACATGAAGGCTGTCGGCGGTGGCATCAAAGCCGATATATCCGACAGGCGTATCGTTCAGGCAGTACTCGTCCAGCGCGTCTGGATGTGTAATCTGCTTGATGAAGCCGCGTTCTTCGAGTGTGCGAAGAAATTCGGATTTGTACTGGCTCATGGCTCGAACTCCATTATCGAGAGCGCTGCTAGCAGGGTGAGGTGATAATTGGAACAGGATAGAGACGAATTCGAGCCGATTTGGGCAGCAGGCTTCATGTCGGGAACGTCCATCGATGCCGTAGATGCTGCGCTCATTCTGACAGATGGAATTCGCGTGCTCGACTTCGGACCCGTTGTGGAGCGGAAGTACGCACCCGACGAACGCCTGGCGCTCAAACAGGCGACAGAGGCAGCGCGGCATTGGAACTGGGATGGTGCACCGCCTGAAGCTGCATTCGCGAAAGCAAGGTCCGTCATCACCAGAACGCATCTCGATGCCTGGGCTGAGCTCATCGACAGGTTTGACGGACAAGTCCCCAAGATTGCGGGTGTCCATGGCCAGACTGTGCTGCATCGCCCTCCCACCGCCGCACAGACTGGGGCAACGCTCCAGCTCATTGATGCAGAGGCGCTCCATGAGGGCCTCGGAACGCCGCTCGCTTATGATTTCCGGACAGATGATGTCATGGCGGGCGGGCAGGGCGCACCGCTTGCGCCGGCGTATCACGCGGCGCTACTGGACATGGTTGCAAGCGCTGAGAGCGCAGCGGTCCTCAATCTCGGCGGTGTCGCGAATATTACCTATAGGGAAGCTCAGGGCAATCTTCTCGCCTTCGATACGGGGCCTGCGAATGGTCCGATCGATGAGTGGGTCGACCGGCACGACGCAGGCACGTGCGATGAGGGCGGCAAGCTTGCCGCTGCCGGACATGTGGACGAGAGCTCGCTCGCCCTCTGGATGGACAATCCCTGGTTTGACGCTCCGCCGCCAAAGAGCCTCGACCGCTATGATTTCAGCGCTGTTCTAGCGGGCGGCCTGTCACTGGAAGACGGCGCTGCGACCCTGACTGCACTGTCAGCAGAAGCGGTAGGTCATGCCGTCAAAAGCTTCAAAGAGCGCCCAGCATATCTCATCGTCTGCGGAGGGGGGCGGCACAATCCGGAACTGATGAGACAGCTTGATGCTCGCGTGCCGAGCACTGTCAGAACAGCAGAAGACGTTGGCTGGCTCGGCGACTCAATCGAGGCACAGGCCTTTGCTTTTCTGGCGGTGCGAACCCTGAGAGGTCTTCCGCTCAGCTGGCCGGGAACGACTGGTGTTGCAAAGCCGATGACAGGCGGAAAAGTTCTTTCCTAGTCGTCATCATCCTCATCGTCGTCATCGCCTTCGATGGAGTCCTCTGGATCTGCCTTGTTGGGAATGGCCGCCTGGCCACGGACTTTCTTGGTGTCGACTTCGGCGCGCATCTTCTGCTCATCTTCGATCAGGCGGCGGTCGACATAGGTTTCACAAAGGTCAAGAAGCTCATCCTGCTTGCCCTGGAAGAAGTGGTTCGCGCCTGCGATCGAATCCCGTTCAATCACTTCGCCCTTCTGTACACGGACCTTGGTCAGCGCGCGCTCGACATCCTTCGGCCCGGAAATCTTGTCCGCTTCGCCTGAAATGATCAGGCCAGAGGCAGGGCAGGGGGCGAGGAATGAGAGGTCGTAATGGTTGCACGGCGGCGCAATGGCGAGGAAGCCATCGATCTCGGGCCGGCGCATCAGGAGCTGCAGCGTAATCCAGGCCCCGAAAGAATAGCCGGCGCACCAGACAAAACGCGGGCTTTCCGTCAGGTTTTCCATGTAATCAAGGACATAGGCAGCATCTTCGAGCTCACCAACGCCTTGGTCGTAGACGCCCTGGGAGCGGCCGACACCGCGCGTATTGAAGCGCAATACGCCGAAGCCGCGCTTCTCGAACATCTGGAACAGGCGGATCGTGATCGGATCCTGCATGGTCCCGCCAGCCCGCGGATGCGGATGAAGTATCAGGGCGATCGGCGCATTTTCCTGCGGCGGCTCGGTGTAACGAGCTTCAATACGACCTGCCGGACCGGGAATGATGAGTTCTGCCATCGGTGGCGCCTCTCTGCTTTGCGCTGCAATCACTGGAAGGTGGCGCTTTAGAGGAAAGCAGACTCAAAATGCAAGTTTTTGTGTAAGCCCATGCCGTGATACCCTAAGGGGTGGATCATGATTTACGCAGATTACAATGCAACTGCGCCCTTAAGGCCTGAAGCGCGGGATGCCATGCTCGAAGCGCTAGAGATCGGTGCGAACCCCTCTAGCGTTCATGGACCAGGCAGAGCGGCCCGGAAAGTATTAGAGACAGCGCGCGCGCAAGTGGCGCGGGCGATCAGCGCCATTCCTCAGGATATAATCTTTACATCAGGCGGCACCGAAGCCGCCGCGCTCGCCATTCATGGTGCAGTCCGCAAACTCGACGGCACATGCACCCTGATCGTTTCGGCTATTGAGCATGAAGCGGTCGTGAAGAATGCTGGCTACGCGGACGTTCCTGTTGAAACGGTTTATGTGACAGAATCAGGCCAGATCGATCTAGACGCGCTGCGTCAGAGACTGGAAAAGTGGGATACCGAACGGTCGGGAACGCCCATTCTCGCGCTCATGCTGGCGAACAATGAGACTGGCGTTATCCAGCCGGTGGCCGAAGCAGCTCAACTCGTCCACGAATACGGCGGGCTTGTATTCTGTGACGGCGTACAGGGGCTCGGGAAGATCCCCGTGAACGTATCGCTCCTGGGCGCTGATTATCTCAGCCTGTCGGCCCATAAAGCCGGCGGCCCTCAAGGCGTAGGTGCGTTGTGGATCAGGAGTGGTTCGCCGCTGATGGCCGTTCTTATGGGCGGCGGGCAGGAGAGATCGCTCAGGTCTGGTACCGAAAACCTGTCGGGAACCGCAGGCTTTGGAGCGGCCGCTGAGGCCGCTGTGGCCGATCTGGGAAAGCTGAAACAACTCGAAGCCTGGCGCGACGCGATGGAGGAGCGGCTGATCTCTGCGAGTGGTGTAACAGTTTTCGGGAGATCGGCACCGCGCCTGCCCAACACGTCAAATTTTGCGCTTGAAGGGTTCAGGGCCGAAACGCAGGTCATGGCGATGGATCTGGCGGGCGTTGCTGTCTCCTCTGGTGCCGCCTGCTCCAGCGGAAAGGTCAAAAGATCGGTTGTGCTCGCTGCAATGGGCGCGTCAGATGAGCTTGCGGAATGTGCAATACGCACCAGTTATGGTTGGAGAAGCACGCAGCAGGATTTCGAGCAGACAGCGGATGTCTGGCTTGAAGCTGCAAAACGCCGGGCAGTGAAGGAGACGACCTGACATGGCTGACGACATGAAAGTCAAAGAAGGCATCGATGCCGGCACGGTTGCCGCCGCCAAGGCGCTGCAATCTGAAAACTATTCAGCGGGCTTCAAGACCGACATCGAGACCGAATATGCGCCCAAGGGGCTGAGTGAAGATACGGTCCGGTTCATTTCCGAGAAGAAGGACGAGCCCCAATGGATGCTCGACTGGCGCCTCAAGGCCTATGAGCGCTGGCTCACCATGAAAGAGCCTGAATGGGCAAAGGTCGAATACGAGAAGATCGATTACCAGGACATCTACTATTACGCCGCGCCCAAGACCGGCGCCAAGTATGACTCGATCGATGATGTGCCGAAGGAAATTCTCGAAACTTATGAGAAACTCGGCATTCCGCTCCGCGAAGCTGAGGTTCTGCTGGGTGTCGAGGGGGCAGCCGATACGGCAGCGGATGCGCGCGGCACGACGCAGCCGGCCGGTAACCGCGTCGCAGTTGATGCGGTCTTCGATTCCGTTTCAGTGGCGACGACCTTCCGCAAGGAGCTCGAAAAGGCCGGCGTTATCTTCATGTCGATTTCCGAAGCTGTGCGTGAGCATCCGGAACTCGTCAAAAAGTATCTCGGGACCGGGGTGCCGCAGTCGGACAATTATT
>NZ_JBARZC010000424.1:0-2181 GCF_049649345.1 Henriciella sp.
CTCATCATACGTGCCGGCGGTCAGATCGAGATCGCTGGCCAGCGTTTCGGTGAAGGCGAAAAGGTCGATCTTTGTGTCGAAAATGGCCTCATAATCCATGACGCTGAGCTCTATTTCAGAGCCCGTCAGTTCAGAGAGGATCGCGTTCAGGAGTCCGTCTTCCAGCCGGGCCAGACGCGAGCCGATCGACAATGCGACCTGTGAAGACGCCATGGCGGTTCCGCGCGCCGTTACGTCCGCCGCGTCGCGGGGCTGGATGCTGAAATAGCTATCCTGGTCTTGCCTGAGCGTCACCCGTACCGCATTCGCGGGCTCTTCGCCGACTTCGAACCGGATGTCGTAAGCCAGGTCCTCATCCGGCAGATAGCGGCCAAGTTCGTCCGAGACCTGTTTCTCAAAGGCCCGTAGCCTGCGTCGTTATCTCTCATCGCTGCTCAGATCGTCTGAGCCTCTCGAAAAGAAATTATTATCGGACAGGACGCCGTAGACCGTCGGCTCAGCGTTCTTGATATCCGCTGCCGCTGCGATGGCCGCAATGTCGGCCAGACCCTGAATTTCCTGCTTTTGATTGGAAATTGCGCCGGTATCGACCGCGAGCGCCGCCATCATGACGAAGACCGGAGCAAGCAGGGACACCATCACCAGAACATGCGCCCCTTCATCCCGGCAAAGCCCAGGAACACGGCGCCTTCTCAACAGGACCATCTCAATAGCCCCCCAGCCGAATGAGCGACGTGCGGGTAATCGTACGTTCCGGAAGGGGAAGCCCTTCGTAGAGATTCCAGACAGGAAGCTCGGACGCATCATAGCTGACCGAGACAACAAGAGAGTCTGAATTCGCCTCGGAGGCCGTGACCACGACGTCTACGTGGTCGGCTGCCAGGATACCGCCTTCGTCGAGCACATCGGACACATAGTCCGCGACAAGATCCTGGCGCTCTTCCTCGTCCAAGCCGCCCATCGCGACACGGGCGCTGCTGGCAGCGAGTTGCTGTACCGAGTGCACCGCTCCAAAGAAAACGCCATAGGCAATTATCCCAAACAGGAAAGTAAGCAGTAAGGGTGTAACTATTGCAAACTCAATCGCGGCCACGCCGCGCGTACTACAAGTATATCTGGACCATATATTATTCAAACGATCCTCCTAGGGCTTCACAAAGCCGGCCAATATATCTCCAGGTATTTTTTTATACATTTTCAAACTAGGGGTTTGGTCTCGGGGGAAATTATTACTGAGCTACTACCAGCACCGTCGGAATTGATCAGGCCTGAATGGACACTGGCCGATCATCGAAAAAACTCCTTTTTTATCAGAAGTTTACGAGCCCAATATTTAGGTTTCGAATTTTTTGTGGGTTCTCTATTGTCTATCGAATAGAAAAGTCCTGCGAAACGGCGCCTGAGGGCCGGCCGGGACGATGAAATAGGGATCTGGAAGGGGAAATGGTGGGCGGTACAAGGATCGAACTTGTGACCCCTACAATGTCAATGTAGTGCTCTACCGCTGAGCTAACCGCCCACTCGTTTCGAAGCGGCCCTAATCGGACTTTGGACGGTTCAAGTCAAGCCCGCAATGTCGGCAAATGTCAGGCCGCGATGACCCGGTCGACTTCCTCGACCAGTTCGCGCAGATGGAAGGGCTTTGAGAGGATCTTGGCCCCGGCCGGCGTCGGCGCGCCGGAGGCGAGCGCGACAGCCGCAAAGCCGGTGATAAACACGATCTTCATCGCCGGATCGAGCTCTGCGCCGCGGCGGGCGAGTTCAATCCCGTCAATGCCCGGCATGACGATGTCGGTGAGCAGCAGATCGAACACTTCGCGCTCGAGCGCGGTGAGCGCCGTCTCGCCATCTTCGAAGTCCTGCACGTCATGGCCTGCGCGTTTCAGGGATGCGGTCAGGAACGTCCGCATCATTTCATCATCTTCAGCAAGCAGGATTTTGCTCATCGTGTCAGCTCCCCGACCCTCGTCACTCGTCTCATGATTCCATAGACAGTGCTTCTGGTAAATTCGGGGTGAACATATATGACAAGCTTGACGAGAAACTGAATCGACCGACCATCTGGGCTTATGAGCGCGACCGACAACACCTTTGACACACGACAAGGCGCTGGCCTTGCGGTCGCGCCGTTTGAACTGGCTCGCCCTGTTTGCGAGACCGTTCCTGTCATTTGCACATCGC
>NZ_JBARZC010000425.1:0-2473 GCF_049649345.1 Henriciella sp.
AGGCGCACCCCGGGCGCATCATCATCGCCGTCCAGCAGATCGGCGGTTTGCGGAATATCGTCAATAAGGGAATGGAGATCGCCGCCATTCATCGCCGCTTCGGTTTCCCCGCCATCGACGGCGCTCCGGGCATAGTGCTCGGAGAGTTCTCGCTCGAAGGTCTGGGCATCGAGATGGCGGAAGCGCAGCGGGCGACCAAGTGCGCGGCGCGCCTCTATGATCGATCGGGGATCTGCACCGGAGCGGACACCCAGTTCAACCGTGTCGTCGGCATCAGACATGACAACGAGGCCTTTGTCGCGGGCAAAGGCATAGGTCAGTGTGCGGGGGCCTGCGTGCTCACTCATCACTCTTCACCGCGAGGCTATCAGCCTCACAAGCTGTCTACTCCTCTACCGGTCCCGGCTCACCGAGGACTTCGCCGAGGAACTGGTCGATCGTGACGCCGACCTGGTCCTCTTGGAGCAATTCCTGCGCGCGCAGATAATTATAGCTGCGCCCGGTCACGCGGCTCGCGCTTTCGCGATCGCGGACAATGGTCGGCTTGATGAACACCATGAAATTGGTCCGCGTGCCGCCGACGCCTTCGGACTTGAACAGATTGCCTGCCACGGGAATATCACCAAGCAGCGGCACTTTCGACTTCTGCTTGGACTCCGTCTGCTCGATCAGGCCGCCGATCACGATGATCTCGCCGTCATCCGCAAGCAGGCTGGTGGAAATGTTGCGTGTGTTCAGGATGAGATCCGGCGAGACGGTGCCGACCTGGCCGAAAATGCTCGACACTTCCTGATAGATGTCGAGGCGGATCGTGTCGTCCGACGAGATGCGTGGCGTAACTTCCAGTTTGACGCCGATCTGCTCGCGCTGGACCGTCCGGAACGGGTTTGAGTTGGCATCGCCCAGGACTTCCCCGGACGTCAGCGGCACATCCTGACCGACGATCAGCGACGACGTACCATTATCCAGCGTCATGTTGAACGGCTTCGAGAGGACACGCGAATTGGTATCCTCCTCGATGGCGTTGATGATCGCCCCGAACAGCGTGTCGCCGTCCTGGCCGCCAATCCCGATCAGGGCGCCATTCGTGCCCAGAAGCGAGCCGAGCGCCGCATCCGTGAACGGGCTGCCATTGCTGCCGCCTGGCAGATCGCCATCCGTGATGATGGCGCCGGCAAGCGCCAGCAGGTTCGGTGCAGACCGGGAAAAATTGGTCGTCGCAAACGGGGTCGAAGAGTCGCCCGTGCCAGACAGCAGGAACTGGACACCAAGCTCGCGGGCTGTGTCGTCCGATATCTCGACAATGATTGCCTCGACGAAGACCTGCGCACGGCGCTGGTCGAGCGCTTCGACCACGCGCTCCATGGCGAGCAGCGTATCCGGTGTCGCACTGATGATGAGCGAGTTCGATTCCGGATGATGGGCAATCGTTGCCGGCGGTGAGGCGCTTTCAACTGGCCCGCGCTGGTCCGCCATCGTCGCAGCGATCTTTTCCAGAATCGGGACGATCTCTTCGGCCTTCGCATTGCTGAGTTCGACGACGCGCAGATTATCTCTCGACGGCTCTGCATCATCGAGCTGCTGGGCGATCCGGATCGAGCGCTCGACAAGAGGTCCGTCGCCGCGAATGATGATCGAATTGCTGGTCGGAGAAGACGAGACCTCGAAATTCGGCACAGGGTTGCCATCGCGTGTGCCGAGCAGGTTTTTCAGGATCTCAGCCATCTCCTTTGACGGCACGCTTGTCAGCGCCAGCGTCTCGACCTGAGTGCGGTCATCGGCGTCCAACTGGTTCACGATCTCGCGAATGCGCGGCATGTTCGACGCATAGTCGACGACGACGACCGAGTTTGACCGCGTATTGGCAACGACCTGTCCCTGCGCATCGACGATCGGCTTGATCATCTGCGCCGCTTCCACCGCGCCAAACGAGTCAAACCGGAAGATTTCGGTGATGAATGTGTTCGGGCTTTCGGCATAAACGCCGGCTTCGCCAACCGCGAGCTGCTCGGGCACAACGCGGTAGACGCCCTTGCCGGCCGGAATGGCGGCAAAGCCGTGCACCCGGAGCGTAGACAGGAAGACCTGGAAGACTTCATCCGTTGTCATCGGAGACTGCGAAAGCACCGTCACGCGGGTACGCGCGACATCCGGATGTAGAATGAAAGTATACCCTGTAATGATCGACACATCGTCGATCAGGGCCGTGATCTCGACATCATCGAGGCTCAGCACATGGCGCGCGGCCTGAGGCGACTGCATCTCCGCATGCGCGGCCGGAGCCAGAAGCGCTGCTGCGGCGCAGGCTGCAAGGAGTGTTCTCATTTCCCTCTCACTCCGTCCCAAAAGCGATTTCCAGAGGCTGGGTCTCGCCATTCCTCAACACTGTCATAGTGACCGTCTGAGCTGAACCCATTTCAGCAGCAAATGCTGCTCCATCCAGTTCGGCGACATCGGTGCCATTGATCTCAAT
>NZ_JBARZC010000426.1:0-2511 GCF_049649345.1 Henriciella sp.
GGGAAGAGGGGTGGCTTAGGTTGATGGCATCAGTGCGGCGGAATTTCGAATTGTCGCGCTGCATCATCCAGCAAGTTTGCTTTCAGGCCGAATTGCAGGGCCTGAAACAGATGGCACCCCAGCCCCAATTTCGATTGCGCCTTGCGGCCTGCATTTATGTAAGTTATTACATATAAGATGACAAATGATGATTTCCTGAAAGAATTAGGCGTCACAGCGCTTGGCACGCGGCTGCGGCGACTGCTGGAGCGGCTCAACGGACCTGTGACGCAGCTTTACCGCGATGAGCTTGGCTTCGAGCAGCGCTGGTTTGCGCTTCTCCAGCTGCTGGGCGCACGGGGCGAGGTGCGGATGGGCGAGGCGGCAAGCGCGCTCGGCGTCAGCCATGTCGCCATCGTGCATGCCGTGACCGAGATGACCCGCAAGGGCCTTGTCGAGAAACGCGCAGATAAGGCCGACAGGCGCGTCTCCCTGATTGCGCTGAGCGATGGAGGCCGCGATGTGCTCGCGCGCGTCAGAGCGCTTAGCGGGCGCGTGGACGAGGCCGCGCTTGGCCTGCTCGCGGAAGCTGCGCCTGACTTCATGACGAGCCTCAACCGGCTGGATGAGGCGCTGGAGACGACAGGCTTTGCCGAGCGACTTGAGGCCGCGCGAGAGACAATGAAGGACGATGCGAGATGACTGTACTGATGGCTGCGGCGCTGGCCGCGCTCTGCCCGGCTGAAGCCGGCGTCCTGGACGAGGCCGCCAGTGCTTTTGAGGCGCATTATGTGCTGCAGGACCGGGCACCTGAAATCGCGAAAGCAATACGCGAGGATGCCGCGCGTCTGCCGCGTGCGGAAGACTGTCAGGCGCCGGCGCGCTTTGCCGATCAGGCGACGGCCTATCTGCGCGAGGTGTCGAGCGACAAACACGTGATGCTCGAAGCGGCGCGGGATGTGACCGATGCCACGGAGAGCGAGGAGGGCGGCTCCTGGATCGAGGACTGGTATGCCGCCGCGCCTTCGGCGAATTATGGCGTTGCGGCGGTCGAGATCCTCGACGGCAATATCGGCTATCTCAAGCTCACCAGCTTTTACGACCTGCCCGAGACATGGGCGCGCTATGGCGCGGCGTTTACGCTATTGCAGGACACACAAGCCCTGATCCTTGACCTGCGCGGCAATGGTGGCGGGTCTCCCGAGGCAGAGCTTCGCGTCCACTGGACCTTTCTGGAGCCGGCGGCCACGCCGCCGCTTGTCATGGATCGCGGCGCCGATGGCCTGGAGGAGCGGCCTGTGCCCGACATCGGCTGGCCGTCCTATGGCGGTGGGCGGCCGGTCTATATTCTCACCAGTCACCGAACCTTCTCGGCTGCTGAAGCGGTCGCCTATGGCTTGCAGGCCGCCGGCCGGGCTGAGGTGGTGGGCGAGGTCACAGGTGGCGGCGCGCATATGGTCGGCGATGCGCTGGCGCTGACGGGCGGCTTCAGCCTCTACATGCCGGAAGAGCGCCCGATCAGCCCGCATACAGGCGCGAACTGGGAAGGCCTTGGCGTCCAGCCTGATATTGCGGTCGACGCGAGCGAGGCGCTTGATACGGCGCTCGATGAGCTGGCGAGCTTGCTTGCGGCAACGACGACCGACTAGGGGGAATCCCGGATAGCAATGCTTTGCCGCCTCGTGTCTTTGCAAGGCCATGAGACAGGACTGGATCCCTTATGCGCAGGCCGCCGTGCCGCGCTATACGAGCTACCCGACTGCTGTTCAGTTCGGGGATGGAGTGGGCGAAGCTGACGCGGTGCGCTGGGCCGGGGCGGTCGACCATGACAAGCCCATCTCGGTCTATGTCCACGTGCCCTTTTGCGAGCGCCTCTGCTGGTATTGTGGCTGCCATACGAGCGTGCCGAACGGGTATGATCGCGTCGCCCGTTATGTCGACTATCTGCACAAGGAAATCGATCTGTGGGCCGCGCATCTTCCCGCGCATGGCGGCGTCAGGCACCTTCACTTCGGTGGTGGGTCTCCCAATGCGCTTTCAGCCGACGATTTCATCGCCGTTTCGGAACATCTCTGCGAGGCGTTCGGCCTGTTGCCGGACGCAGAATTCGCCGTCGAGCTCGATCCGCGTTCCCTGACACCAGAGCGGATTGGCGCTCTGGCGATAGGCGGCGTGACGCGGGCCAGCCTTGGGGTCCAGACGCTCGCCCCGCACGTCCAGAAGGCGATCAACCGGATCCAGCCGCGTGATATGCTCGCCCAGGCTGTTGAAGATATTCGCGGGGCCGGCATTCGCGGCGTCAATATGGATTTGATGTACGGCCTGCCGCACCAGACCGTCGAGGATGTGATCGATACCGCCTGTTTCGGCACAGCTATCGGCGCCGACCGGGTGGCTGTGTTCGGCTATGCGCACGTGCCATGGTTTGCCAAGCATCAGCGCGCAATTGACGAGGCGGCGCTGCCCGGCCTTGCGGCGCGCTTCGAGCAGGCCGAAGCTGTGTCCCGCACGCTGCGCGCGGCAGGCTATGAG
>NZ_JBARZC010000427.1:0-6526 GCF_049649345.1 Henriciella sp.
TGCAGACAATGGGTTCTGGGTCGGCGCGCCTGAGAATGACAAGTTTGAAGGCCATCTGGCATCCGATGACCTGTTCAATCTCGAAGCCTACCCGACCGCGCGCTTTGTCGCGACGGGCTTCGAGACAGAAGATGGTCAAACCGGAACGATGACCGGTGATCTCACCTTAAAAGACCAGACCCACCCGGTGACGCTCGATGTCACCCTCAACAAGCAGGGCGAGTCGCAGGGACGCACCAAGCTCGGCTTCTCTGCGAGCGGTGACATCATGCGGTCCGAATGGGGGCTCGGCTATGCTGCCCCGATGGTGTCTGACGAACTCGCCCTCAGCATCGAAACCGAATTGGTTGCGGCTGAAGAAGAGACCGACGAGGAATAGGCCCTTCGGCAAGACGGCTGCTCTTCACGCCCTCAAACGGAACCAGTTCCGCCCGGTGAGCGTATCTGGGTGAACAAGTTGTGGTGGGACAAATTCAATGCGGACGACGATCATGGCTCTGACGATGTCAGGGCTCATCACATCCTGCGCCGAAACACCGGAGTCGTCAGGGCAGCCGCACGACTTTCATCCGAAGGTCGTACTCGATGATTTTCTGTTGATTGAAGGCGATGGGTGGTCGGGTTCGCTCACCTATCTCAATTATAATGAGCCTGAGGAAGAGTTCTCCATTCCCGTCAATCTCGGGGTCGGGCGCGAAGGCTCCGTGCTGAAACTGGCCTTGAGCTATCCCGATGAACCGTCGGCCGACGAGGTCGCCGAAATCGAGATTTACGATGAGGGCCGGTCCATGAATGGTGCGGAGGTGATCAGCCGCGACGAAGAGGAGGGCTCGATTGACATCCACACGCAAGCCGAGTGTCAGGACAATAACAGGGCGGCCGAGTGCCTGACCATCTACGAACTTTCTGCGACGAAGATGACCATCTCGAAACGGGTTACCTATGACGGCGAAACCGAAAGCTTCCGCCGCAACTATTACGAATTCTCGCGCCCAGCTCCAACACTTTGAGACGTGATTGACGGCCCGGCCCGCCCGGCTATGTTGCAGCGCAACGGAGGAGCCGCATGAGCCAGAAAACACCCCGCAATTTCTTCAAGCCACTCGCGATTGGCGCGCCAGACCCGATGCGCGAGCTGCCGGTGCGGCTGGAGCGCATGATCCACTTTGTCCCGCCGCATCTCGACAAGGTCCGCGCCAAGGTGCCGCAAATGGCCGACCAGGCTGACGTCGTGCTCGCCAATCTTGAAGATGCGATCCCGTCCGATGCCAAGGAGGCGGCCCGCGCCGGAGCCATAGAGATGGCCGGCATGGTCGACTGGCAGGCCAAGGGCACAGGCTTCTGGAGCCGCGTCAATCCGCTCAACTCGCCCTGGTTTCAGGATGATGTCTCTGAGCTTGTCCTGAAGGCCGGCCACCAGCTCGATGTCATCATGCTGCCCAAGGTCGAGGGGCCGTGGGACATTCATTTCGCTGACCAGTATGTCGCGCAGCTCGAGGCAAAAGCCGGCCTGAAACGCCCGATCCTGTTCCACGCCATTCTCGAGACCGCGCAGGGTATGGCGCTGGTCGAGGATATCGCGCTTGCCTCGCCGCGCATGCAAGGCATCTCGCTTGGCCCGGCAGATTTGGCGGCAGACCGCAAGATGAAGACAACCCGCGTTGGCGGCGGCCACCCCTTCTACCGGGTCATCGACGACCCGAATGAGGACGGCAGCGCCCGCGCCAATGCGCAGCAGGATCCGTGGCATTATACGATTGCCCGCATGGTCGACGCCTGCCGCATGGCGGGGATCAATGCGTTTTACGGTCCGTTCGGCGATATTTCGGACAGCGAGGCCTGCGAGCAGCAATTCCGCAATGCCTACCTGCTCGGTTGCTCAGGCACATGGAGCCTGCATCCGAACCAGATCGCCATCGCCAAGAAAGTGTTCAGCCCGGACGCTGACGAGGTGAAATTCGCCCGCCGTATCCTGGAAGCGATGCCGGATGGGACGGGTGTCGCGATGCTGGACGGCAAGATGCAGGATGACGCGACCTGGAAACAGGCCAAGGTGATCTCCGATCTTGCCGATCTGGTGGCGGCGAAAGACCCTGATTTGGCGGAGGCCTACGCTTCAGGTTAGGATGGCGGACGTGGTCCCAAGAGCAATCAAGGAGACGCGTCCATGAAACTTCCCCTTATCCCCATCCTTTTCGCCGCCAGCACGACGCTGGCCGGTACGGCAGCGGCCGACACCGATTATCACGGATTCAAGGCCGAAACGGTTGAGGCGCTCAATGAGCGGCTCGAAACGCCGCTGACCGGCGAGACGCTCGCCATTCTCAGCCAGCATACCGGTATCGAAGCGTGCGGCGGCAGCCAGGCCGTAGCGCAGACCCCACCCGATGGCTGGGCCGCGCGCGCCGAGACGGCCAATCGGCCCGGCGGCGATGTGGTCATGCCTGTCCCGACCAGCGATCTGGCGCCTGAATACCCGCCGCTCTACGAAGTGCTCGGCGTGGAAGGTGTCTGCGAGGTGATGTTTGACGTCACCGCCGAAGGCCAGACGGCGAATATCATGACGAACTGCACGCTGCCGAGCTTCGCCGAGTCGACAGCGGCGGTGCTGGACGCGCTGGAATTCGAAACAGCCGAAGGGCAGGACAGCCCGCAGACCGCCAATATTCTTCTGCCGGTCAATTATTGCAGGCCTGACGCCGAATAGGCGCTACAGCCAGGCGGCGCGCACCCGGTATGACTTGGCGCGCGCTCGTTCGGCCTGATAGAGTAGGGGCGTTTACCATAAAAGAGGTCGTCCCCCATGAAACTCTTCTCCCTTTCGGGCTTGCTGGTCGCAGGCGCATTTGTGTCTGCCTGCGCCGTCAATCCGCCCCCTGTCTATGGTCCGGGCCCCGCGGCCACGGGCACGGCGTCTACCACAGTGGTGCGAGACGGGATGATCGCCGAGTGCGGCCATCCCGGTGCGCCGTCTGCGGATGTCGTATACCCTGAAGGCTGGCAGACACGGTTGAGCGAAGTGGCGCAGAAGTCGGCCTCCAGCGGTGAATTGCTCGGCGGTCCGGTGACCACCGAAGTGGTCGACAGGGATGCACAGCCAATTGAGCGGCCTGTGCCCGCCTATCCGGCAGCCGCCGGATCTGCCGGCCGTGAGGCGATGTGCTATGCGATGATGGACGTCAACACGTCCGGCGCGCCGGAAGAGATCCTGACGGCCTGCTCGTCGCCCGAATTCAACTCGGCCACATTCAACGCCATGCAGAGCGCCCGCTTTTCACCGAAAGTGGTCGATGGGCGCAATGTCCGCCGCCTCAATGTTGTCTATCCGGTCCAGTATTGTGTGGATGGCTGAGACCCTGCGAGGACGATGAAATGAAACAGTTTGTTGCCGCTATTATTGCTATGAGCCTGGCCGCGCCGGCGCTTGCCGACGAAGCCTGGTCCACCGAGATCGGCGAGGTCATCTATGACCATGATACCAGCGAGGGCCATGCGGTCCTGACCTATCCGATCGAGGGCAGCGAAATGCGCGGCATCGCCTATGTCGATGATCTGGCCGGCGAGGTCGAGGGCCGCACCGCCTATACGGGCGTCTGGATCGAGCCCGATGATAGCGGGTCCGAAACCTGCGCTTACGCCATAGCCGATCCGGAAACCGGCGAGCCCCGCCGGACCTGGGGGCAGTTCGAAATGGTGTTTATCAAGCCGGATTATCCTGCCGGCTGGGTCATCAAGCGCGGCTATTGCTTCTCTGACCCGGTGGAATTTCTGGTCGGAACGCCAATCATAGGTCAATAGCCAGGCGCGCGCAGAGCGGTATCCCCGGCGACACCCGAAGGCGTGGCCGGGGCTGACCTCGTCTAGTCTGCGAGCACAAAGGTGACTTTCATCGTCACGAAATAGTGGTCGATCTTGCCGTTCGAAACGCGGGCCTTGATGTCCGAGACCCAGACATGTTCGACATTTTTTAGCGTTTCCGAAGCGCGTTTCACGCCTTTCTCCAGGCAATCCTCGATGGATTTGCCTTTAGCCGTGATTTCTGTAACGCGAGCAACACTCATAGTGTGGCCTTCCTTGCTAGAAGAAGCCCACCCCAACCACTTACAACAAAACACATTTGTCCGGGCGCGGCCACCGCAGGGTTTTTCTTTCTGTCCAGCCGCGCTAAGCCGAAGAAAGGCAAGTGGGAGGATAAAATGGTCGGCAAATCGGGATATTCGGAGAATCTGCAGCGCTGGATGGATTACTTCCACGGCGAGCACGATCCTAAAGCGCTGTCTGCCATCCTGCATGAAGATGTCGTGTTCACCAGCCCGGTTGTCCATACACCGCAGAAAGGCAAGGCGATTACCATGCTCTATCTCGGCGCCGCCGGGCAGACGATGGGCGGTGACACGTTTCGCTATACGCGGGTCTTCGACTGCGGTGACAAGGCGGTGCTGGAATTCGAATGCGAGATGGACGGCGTTCTCGTGAATGGCGTGGACCTGATCGAATGGGACGACAAGGGCCTGATCAAGGATTTCAAGGTCATGGTCCGCCCGCTCAAGGGTATGCAGGCCGTGCATGCGGCGATGGGCCGTATGCTTGAACAGATGAAGGCCGCCCATTCGTGAGCCGCGCCAGACCGGTCCCGGTCATCCTGACCGAACGCTTGCGGCTTCGCGCGCACGAGGCCGCCGACTTCGACACGCTGGCCAATATCTGGAGAGATGCGGCGATCATCCGCTTCATTGGCGGGAAGGCGCGGACCCCCAGCGAGGTGTGGACGACGATCCAGCGCAATCGCGGCCTGTGGCAGACCATGGGCTATGGCTACTGGCTGGCCGAGGAGCGGCGCACAGGCGACTTTATCGGCGAGGTCGGCTTTGCCGATTTTCACCGCGACAGCGAACCCCGCTTCTGGGGCACGCCTGAATGTGGCTGGATCATCGCACCCACACAGCATGGAAAAGGCTATGCCAGCGAAGCTGTGAGCGCGATCCATGACTGGTTCGACGAAGAGCTCGAGGCCGATGAAAGTGTCTGCATCATCGATGACGAGAATGCCGCCTCGATCCGGATTTCGGCCAAGCTCGGCTATACTCCTTCTGGCACCGTATTATTCGACGGGTCCGAAGTCGGCTTCTACAGACGCAAGCGTGGCAGCCAAAAAGCCTAGGAATCGCAGGCGAGTGAGGCTAGTTTCCGCTCATGCCAACGACATATCTCGATTTTGAAAAGCCGATTGCCGAGCTTGAGACTAAAATTGCAGAGCTGGAATCGCTTGCCCAGACGGGCGATGGCCCGCCCATTTCCGATGAGTTGAAGAAGCTCAAGGACAAGGCAGCCAAGCAGCTGAAGGACACGTATTCCTCGCTGACGCCCTGGCGCAAGACGCAGGTCGCCCGCCATCCCGAACGCCCGCATTTTTCCGACTATGTCGAACACTTGCTCGATGATTTTCAGGAACTCGCCGGCGACCGGGTCTATGGCAATGATGAGGCCGTCATCGGCGGGCTAGCTACCTTCCGCGGGCGCAGTGTTGTCGTCATGGGCCACGAAAAGGGCCGCAACACCGAGAGCCGCCTGAGACATAATTTCGGCATGGCGCACCCTGAAGGCTACCGCAAGGCGGTCCGCCTTATGGACCTTGCAGACAAGTTCAGCCTGCCTGTGCTGACTTTCGTCGACACGGCCGGCGCCTTCCCCGGCAAGGCCGGCGAGGAACGCGGCCAGGCTGAGGCCATTGCCCGCTCGACCGAGCGCTGCCTGACGTTGACGGTGCCAAATGTGGCGCTGATCATCGGCGAAGGCGGATCGGGCGGTGCGATTGCGATCGCAGCGGCCAACAAGGTGCTGATGATGGAGCATTCCATCTATTCGGTGATCTCGCCGGAAGGCTGCGCCTCCATTCTTTACCGCGACGCCGCGAAGGCGCGTGACGCGGCCGAAGCGATGAAGATCACCTCAGACGACTTGCTGAAGCTCAAAGTGATTGATGCCGTTGTGAAAGAACCCGTCGGCGGCGCGCATCGCGACCCGCAGCGCGCGGTCAGCCAGGCCGGCAAGGCAATCGAGAAAGCGCTTGGCGAGCTGGACGGTCTGTCGGCTGCCGAACTCAAGCGCCAGCGCCGCGAGCGTTTCTATGCGATTGGCCGCGAAGGCCTGAACTGAGGCCTGAACTGAGGCCTGAACGGGCCGGCTGTCAAAGCGTGCTGGCTGGCTCTAATTCTCGTCGCAGACTGCGCAGCTTTCTATCGACGGATCGTGGTTGAGCCGCCGGAGGGCGATCTGGTCGCCGCAATAAAGACAATGGCCGAACCGGCCGGATTCCAGACGCCGAAGCGCGGCATCGATCCGCTTCAATTGCCGGGTCGCAGGAGAGGCCCGACGCCCTGCGCCGTCCCCGGACGAGGTGTCCGATGACGTCTTGCTGGAAAAGTCGATTCCCTTGGGACCAAGACCAGTCTGGCGGTTCATATTCATCAGCCTGCGACTCATTTAAGAAGTTGGCAAGGGCTAGCCATCAAACACGAGGTGTGGA